>NZ_JAVRBR020000158.1:0-104051 GCF_034531165.2 Dendronalium sp. ChiSLP03b
AAGCCTTTCGAGGCTTTAATTTCTAAGTTTTGGCTATAAATTTTAGTTACTGTTAGAAAATAAAGGCTCAAAGCTTGACTCAATCAAAGTTTCAGAATCTTGCTTCGATTATTGTTTTCCGAGAGTGACAGAACAGGGCTACTGACTATTACCTCCTTTCAAAACGAGCGACAATAGTCTTGCCTTTAGAGATGATTTCTGAATACACAAAAATGAAATTTAGTGAAATTGTAAATAAACTTGACGACATTGCCACTGACAATAGTCTCACCGCTAATCAAGACCAAGACCCAGAAATTGTAGGGTTAGCAGCCATTGATATAGCTACAAGTGGTACTTTGAGCTATGTAGAAGGTGCAAAATTTGCATCTCTTATGGGTAAAACAGGTGCTAGTGCTTTAATTTTGCCTCAAGACAAAACATTACAGATACAAGCACAAGAACGAGGTATTGCCTGGATAGTTACACCAGATCCGAAACTGTTGTTTGCCAAAGCAATCAGATTATTCTACCAACCATATCGCCCTACTCCAGAAATTCATCCTACTGCTGTGATTCACTCTACAGCAAAAATTGGTAGCGATATTTACATTGGCCCCCATGTTGTAATTCAGCAAGGAGTGGAAATTGGTAATGGTGCGATCGTTCATCCCAACGTGGTGATTTATCCAGATGCTAAGATAGGCGATCGCACTACCTTACACGCTAACTGCACCATCCACGAACGCACCCAAATCGGTGCAGATTGTGTAATTCACAGTGGTGCAGTTATTGGTGCAGAAGGATTTGGCTTTGTGCCTACGCGCACAGGTTGGTTCAAAGTAGAACAATCAGGTTATACCGTTATCGAAGATAACGTGGAAATTGGTTGCAACAGCGCCGTTGACCGCCCAGCCGTTGGCGAAACACGGATAGGTCGCAGTACAATTATTGACAATTTAGTACAAATAGGTCACGGTAGCAAAATAGGTTTTGGCTGTGCTATAGCGGGTCAAGCTGGCATGGCAGGAGGCGTAAAAATAGGAAATCGTGCGATCCTGGCTGGACAAGTAGGAATTGCCAATCAGGCTAAGATAGGCGATGGGGCGACTGTATCTGCTCAAACCGGAATTCTTAGTGATGTCGCACCAGGAGAAATTGTCTCCGGCACGCCAGCAATGCCCCATAAAATATACCTCAAGGCATCTGCTATCTATAGCCGACTGCCAGATATGTATCAATCCCTCAAAAAATTGCAACGTCAACTAGGGCAAAAGTGATTGGGGACTGGGGACTGGGGAACTCGGGGCTCCCTCTGGGGATTAGGGGCAATGGGGACTGAGGACTGGGGAAAGAATTGCTCCTCTGCCCCTCCGCCCCTCTGCCTCCTAACTCCTAACTCCCAACTTTTCTAACACCGACTTTGTGGAAACAATGTGTCGTTCTAAACCGAGTTCCTTGGGGCTAACTCCTAGTGCTAAAGCAATTAATTGGGGTAAATGTAGTACTGGTAAACCTAATTTACGCTCGATGACCTTTTCGACTTCTGGCTGGCGAGAATCTAAATTCAGATGGCATAGAGGACAAGGCGTAACTAAACAATCAGCGCCAGCTGCTAAGGCTTCTTGAATATGCATTCCTGCCATCTTGAAAGATTGGGTAGTGGCGTAGCTAGAAAGAGGCCAACCGCAACATTGGGTACGACCACGGTAATAAATTGGTGTTGCCCCCACTGCGCGAAACACGTTTTCCATCGCTTCCGGCTGGAAGGGGTCATCGTAGGGCATGGATTTTTGAGCGCGGAGAAGATAGCAACCATAAAAAGCTGCACATTTCAATCCACTTAACTTACGAGTTACACGTTTGGTAATTTCCTCTAAACCGTAATCTGTTACTAACGCATAAAGGAGATGTTTAACTTCGGTACTGCCACGATAAGGTAAACAACCTTCTTTTTGCAGCAAACCATTTACCTGCTCAACATAGGTAGGACTATTTGTCTGGCATTCTTTCAGGCGTTCGTTGACATGACCAATTACACCCTGACAAGTGCTGCAATGGGTAAGTAGAGGCAGATTTAATTCTTCTGCTAAAGCAATATTTCTGGCGTTGACAGTATCTTCCAGCAATTGGGAATCTTCTTTAAACGTACCCGAACCGCAGCAAGCAGCTTTTTTCAGTTCAATCAGTTGAATACCCAATGCCTTGGTAAGCGCTTGAGTTGATTGGTACAATTCTCGGCAAGCTCCTTGGGCAACACAGCCAGGAAAGTAAGCGTATTTTAGTGTGTGAGATAGCATAATAAGTATGTTAGGGTTAGGGCAATTCCCCCCGATAATAACTGTTTTATCATCCCTGCCAGATGATACTGACAAGGAAATGTATCCCCCTTTGGACATTCGCCCAAAAATTTAGTAATAAGTAAGAATCGGTAAAAAGCATTTACACACCGTATGCGATCGCCCACGGGGGTTTCATTGCCCAACCTTGCTCTTATAAAGCTGGGTGGCATTTTCCTTTTGAAAATTGCTAGGAAAATATAAACCATCGCGTGGCGTGTCCCTACTATGCAACTGTGCAAGTAGTAATCCCGTTGTTGAAAGTAACGCAGGAGAGTTTTTCTCTAGGAAAACCCCTTGCTAGTATCCGGGCGATCGCGCTTTCCGATAAGATGTATATGCTCAAAACCATGTCGCCCATAAAGAGCGGTTAATAGCAACTGGTGAAGGACTTTTATCTATGAGCCAAGCGGAAATTTTTGAAAAGGTCAAGAAGATCGTCGCCGAACAACTAAGTGTTGAAGCAGAGACGATCGCACCTCAGTCTAATTTTGCCAACGATTTAAATGCGGATTCCCTAGATACTGTTGAACTAGTAATGGCTTTGGAAGAAGAATTTGATATCGAAATTCCTGATGAAGCCGCCGAAAAAATTACAACGGTTCAAGAAGCGGTGGATTACATCAACAACAAAGTTGCTGCATCCGCCTAAAAAGCGATTGGAGATTAGGGATTAGGGATTGGGTATTAGAGATTGGGGATTAGGAATAATTTATGACTATATTTCTATCTCTTTCCCAGTACTCAGTACCCAGTACCCATTCCCCAGTCCCCAGTACCTTCTTTACGCAGCTTTCTCGCTATCTTTAACTGAGTCATGACAGATTATAAACGTAAACGCGTTGTTGTAACGGGTGTGGGCGCGATTACACCTATTGGGAATACACCAGCGCAATATTGGGAAGGATTGTTGAGTGGACGCAATGGCATTGACTACATCACCTTTTTTGATGCGTCTAGCCATGATTGCCGTATTGCTGGTGAAGTGAAAAACTTCGATCCACATCAATACATGGATCGCAAAGAAGCCAAGCGGATGGACCGATTTGCCCAATTTGGGGTTGCGGGTGCAAAACAGGCTCTCCAAGATGCAAAGTTAGTCATTAACGAACTAAACGCAGAACAGATAGGGGTGATGATTGGTTCTGGTGTGGGCGGCATTAAGGTTTTGGAAGACCAGCAAACAATCTACCTGAACCGTGGTCCCGATCGCTGTAGTCCATTCATGATTCCGATGATGATTGCCAATATGGCAGCTGGGTTGACAGCAATTCACACTGGTGCTAAGGGCCCCAACTCCTGCGCTGTAACTGCCTGTGCTGCTGGCTCTAACGCCATCGGGGATGCTTTTCGCTTGATTCAAGGCGGTTATGCCCAAGCGATGATCTGTGGAGGGTGTGAGGCAGCGATTACACCTCTATCTGTAGCCGGATTTGCCGCAGCACGAGCGCTTTCGACTCGCAATGATGACCCAGCTCATGCTTGCCGTCCTTTTGATCGCGATCGCGATGGCTTTGTGATGGGTGAAGGTGCGGGAATTTTAATTCTCGAAGAACTACAACATGCCATTAGTCGCGGCGCTCGCATTTATGCGGAAATGGTCGGTTATGGCATGACTTGTGACGCTCACCATATCACCTCGCCAGTACCCGGAGGCGAAGGAGCCGCTAGAGCGATACGACTGGCATTAAAGGACGCAGAACTAACTCCAGAACAAGTGAGCTATATCAATGCTCACGGCACTAGTACCCCAGCTAACGATTCGACTGAAACCGCAGCGATGAAAAAAGCTTTGGGCGACCACGCTTATAAAATAGCTGTGAGTTCTACCAAATCGATGACAGGTCATCTTTTGGGTGGTTCTGGTGGGATTGAAGCGGTGGCAACAGTATTGGCGATCGCTAACGATCAAATTCCACCAACAATCAATTTAGAAAATCCCGATCCAGAGTGTGACCTAGATTACGTTGCTAACTCTAGCCGCGCTCAAAAAATCGAGGTAGCCCTATCCAATTCTTTTGGGTTTGGTGGTCATAATGTCACACTGGCCTTTAAGAAGTATCCCTAAAATTCTCAAGACTAAAAAAGTCTGAAGTGTAAAGGTGAGACAGCGCGGTCTTGGGGAGCCACTGCGTTGGGCGGCTTTGCCGACTTGAAGCAAGTGGCGTGGTTTCCCCCATGAGCGACTGCGAATCCGAAGGGATGAAGCGTGAAATATAAACCCATTGGTAAATGCTTCGCCCACAAGTGGCGCGAAAAAGTAAACTTTTTCCAATACTCAAACTTCATCCTTTTGGGGGTAGAGTCATTTCATACTTCATAACTTGAGCCTTGAAGTAGCTCTCCTGAGATAACACACAAAAGTATCATAAATAACATTCATATCTGAATCTAGCGTTCAGCATGACCAATTTATCAGCTTGATTTATCACCAGAAACTCAGGAGATCCCGCTTGTAGATCGATAATCTGGAATGGGATGATGAAGATAGTGCGGGGAAATTTCAATCAGTGGTCAGTTATCAGCGATCGGTGACCAGGCTGATGGTGGGAAATTGAACCCGCCACAAAGAGCTAACCACCAGTTAGTGGGAAGCTTAAACCCAATGAATAAAACCCTTAACTGTTAACTGTCAACTGTTAAAAACAACCCCGGCAAAAGAGAAGCTTAGAGAGTGCTAACCCGTCGTTAACAACAAGAGATTATGGCTGTTGCAACCCAATCCCTCGAAGAACTTTGTATTAACTCGATCCGCTTCTTGGCTGTTGATGCCGTAGAAAAGGCAAAATCGGGACACCCAGGGCTGCCGATGGGCGCGGCTCCCATGGCTTTTGTATTATGGGATCGCTTTTTACGGTTTAATCCTAAAAATCCCAAATGGTTTAACCGCGATCGCTTTATCCTGTCTGCCGGTCATGGCTCGATGTTGCAGTATGCCCTGCTCTATCTGTATGGTTACGACAGCGTGACCATCGAGGACATTAAGCAATTCCGTCAGTGGGAATCCAAAACCCCTGGTCACCCCGAAAACTTCATGACTGCTGGTGTGGAAGTCACCACTGGCCCGTTGGGTCAAGGAATTGCCAATGGAGTCGGTTTGGCAATAGCAGAAGCACACCTTGCCGCCAAATATAACAAACCCGATGCGAAGCTTGTTGACCATTACACCTACGTAATTTTAGGTGATGGTTGCAACATGGAAGGAGTTTCCGGTGAAGCCTGTTCTTTCGCGGGTCACTTGGGATTAGGTAAACTCATCGCTCTGTACGACGATAACCACATCTCTATCGACGGTTCCACAGATGTGTCATTCACCGAAGATGTTTCCAAGCGCTTTGAAGCATACGGTTGGCACGTCCAACATGTCCAAGACGGCAACACTGACTTAGAAGCGATCGCCAAAGCAATTGAAGCAGCCAAAGCTGTCACCGATAAGCCTTCTTTCATTAAGGTGACAACCACCATCGGTTATGGTTCACCCAACAAAGCAAACACCGCTGGCGTTCACGGTGCTGCCTTAGGTGGAGACGAAGTGGCATTGACTCGTAAAAATTTAGGTTGGGAACACGAGCCTTTTGTAGTTCCACAAGATATTCTCAATCACACGGGCAAAGCAGTGGAACGCGGCGCTGGCTACGAAGCCGACTGGAACAAAACCTATGCCGACTACAAAACTAAATATCCCCAAGAAGCGGCTGAGTTTGAACGTTACATTGGCGGCAAATTGCCCGACGGTTGGGATAAGGTACTACCAACCTACACCGCCGAAGATAAAGCATTACCCACCCGCAAGCATTCAGAAACCTGCCTTAACAAACTAGCGGCAGTTTTACCTGAGTTAATTGGTGGTTCAGCTGACTTAACCCACTCCAACCTCACTGAAATCAAGGGCAAGGGTGACTTTCAAAAAGGGCAATACCAAAACCCCAACATCCACTTTGGCGTGCGGGAACATGGTATGGGCGCAATCTGTAATGGTATAGCGTTGCATGATTCAGGATTAATTCCCTATGGTGCCACCTTCCTGATCTTCACAGATTACATGCGGGCTTCAATCCGCTTATCTGCCCTTTCCCAAGCCGGCGTAATTTGGGTAATGACCCACGACTCCATTGGACAAGGTGAAGACGGGCCAACGCACCAACCAATTGAAACGCTGGCTTCCCTGCGCGCCATTCCTAACCTCACAGTGATTCGTCCCGCAGACGGTAACGAAACCTCTGGTGCTTACAAAGTAGCCATTGAAAGAGCAAAGCAAAACGCTCCCACCCTGTTGGCATTCACCCGTCAAAACGTCCCCAACTTGGCAGGTACGTCCCTTGAACATGTGGCTAAGGGTGGATACACCGTAGTGGATTCCGATGGTACGCCGGAACTGATTTTGATTGGTACTGGTTCAGAATTGAGCCTCGCTGTTACCGCAGCCGAGAAACTCACAGCCGAAGGTAAGAAAGTCCGTGTTGTTTCGCTACCTGCGTGGGATTTATTTGAAGCACAAGATGCAGCTTATAGAGAGTCCGTTCTACCTAAAGCTGTCACCAAGCGCTTAGCTGTAGAAGCTGCCTCCAGTTTCGGCTGGCATAAGTACGTGGGTACTGAAGGCGACGTTGTTAGTATCGATCGCTTTGGTGCTTCTGCTCCTGGTGGTGTCTGTATGGAGAAATTCGGCTTTAGCGTTGATAATGTGTTAGCTAAGGCTAAGAAATTGTTGGGTTAATTAGCAACAGAATATTCTCTTATTTTGTCGGGTGGGTCGAAAGGCCCGCCCTTTTTTTGTTTTTGAATTCAGCTTGTAAGTACCTAGTAAAATTAATATCAGCCAACTCAATGCTAAGTAAGCATTTGAATCAAGCTTGATGGATAATTTAACTTTTTGCAAAAGTTCTTAAGTATGGATCAAGTTACAGAAATTTTGATTTTATCAGCAAATCCTAAAAATACGAATCGTCTACGCTTAGATGAAGAAGTTCGGGAAATTGAGGAAGGTTTACAACGTTCCAGAAATCGGGAGCAATTTAAAATCCGTTCAAAATTGGCAGTACGTCTTAGAGACTTACGTCGGGCACTGTTGGATTATGAACCACAGATAGTTCATTTTTCTGGACATGGAGAAGTAAATGGTCTAGCAGTAGAAGATGAGGTTGGGAATGCTGTTTTACTCAATCCAGATGCTCTCGAAGGTTTGTTCGAGTTATTCACTGACAAAGTAGAGTGTGTACTCCTCAATGCGTGTTACTCAGAATTACAAGTGCAGGGAATTAGTAAACATATCCAATATGTCATTGGAATAAGACAAGGTATTAGCGACAAAGCTGCACTTGAGTTTTCTGTTGGATTCTATGATGCTGTCGGTGCTGGAAAATCTATTGAAGAAGCGTTTAGATTTGGTCGTAATGCGATTCAAATATACAACATTCCTGAGCATTTAAATCCAATTCTCTCGAAAAGCGTGAACATTCATTCAAATTCATTTTTAGGAGGAATACTAGACAGTAAAGAATATGTATTCAAATTTAGAGCAGAGTGCGATCATGATGTGAATGAATTAGATAAACTTATTGGAAAACATGTAAAAAAAATCATTAAAGTCAGGGAATCTCTTTTACCAGATGTAGAAGTAGAAATTTATGTAAATCTGTCACTTAATGAGCTTCGTAACGCTATGAGAAAAATTGAAGATGGACACGTTATGGTTCAAACCGTAGCACCGAAAGATAAATATACAGGAGAGCGAAACTATTCGCTTTGATCGGTTATTGTAATTCTTATGAGACAATCAATATGCGTACCACAAAACTATTTTGTACAGAAAACAGTAATGGTGGGTTAAGTGTAAATAAGTAAAACTGAACATAATTTTGGTAGTATTTGAATTTAGCGAATCTGAGTAAGCCAGTTATCACCTAAGTTCCTTGCTAGAATAGTTTTGTCATATGTAATAAATTGGAAATGTATCATGCAAGAAGTTTATAGTTACAATCAAGAACTTTTTAATCGCATCTCGCCAATAGCAGACAACCTCTTTAAAACTAATAGTTTGTACTTGGTGAAGTTAAAAAAATGGCAAATGATTGAGCATTTAGTAGAATTATTTGGTAAATTTTTTCCTGAAGAAATGAGAGCTATTAAAGAAGAAGATTTAACACGCAGAATTGATAAAATTTTAGTGTTAGAGGCTGTTTCTGGAACTTTAAACGATTTAACACCTGAACAGATCAAAATCTTTGATGAAGCTGTAGAAGGAAAATTAAGAGAGTGACCTATTTATTAGATAATTGGGTGGCTGCTGAGTTTTAAATTGACTAAAAAAGCGATATTATCGCGGACATTATCCCATTGAACCGATCGCTGTAGAATTAGGAATTTGGCAAGGTCGCTATCAAAATTTAGAATTACCTTGGTTGCGCTGGTGGGACGATCGAGGTAATTTGCTACAGACAGGATGGGAGCGATCGCAGTTAGTAGAAGCACGAGTCGAACGCTTGGCTAATAAACTAAGAGAATTAGGTCTTAACCCTGATGAGTTAGTGTAATTCTTACGGGGCGAGCAACATACCCACCCTGTAAAACTAACCTATAAATTAGGCAACTACGATATAAGGCGAGTTAATCGCCGCTACACGACCAGCATCGACTAAAGCTTGATAAACTATCGCAGCCACCTCAGCGCGTGTAGCATCGCGGGTGGGGTTGAGTTGTTTGGGATTCGGGTAATTGACGATAATCTGCTTATCTATAGCTTTTACTACCTCATCTTTGGCATAGTCAGGAATCTTTGCTTGGTCATCGAAAGCTTTAATGGTGGTTGCACCATCAGCAGATAAATCTAGTCCATTCACCACAGAGACTATAACTTGCACGCGCTGGATATTTTTGTTGGGAGCAAAGGTATTGTCGGGAAAACCAGAGAGAAATAGACCTTGATATGCCTCCTGAATTACCTTGGATGCCCAGAAGTCTGCTGGCACATCCTTGAATTTGATAGCTGCCCGTTTTGGCGATGGATTGAAAGCTTTTACCAGTAAGGCAGCGTATTGCGCCCGTGTCATCGTAGCATCAGGTCTAAACGTGCGATCGGGAAAACCATTGATTATCCCCTGTTTGACTAATTCTCGAATAAATGCAGCTGCCCAATGATTACTAATATCTGTTAAATCAATAGGACTGGGTGTTGGTGTCGGCGTAGGCGTTGGCGTGGGAGTGGGTATTGGTGTCGGTGTCGGCGTTGGGGTAGGTATGGGAGTAGGTGTTGGTGTCGGTGTAGGTGTTGGGGTGGGCGTGGGAGTAGGCGTTGGTGTCGGTGTGGGAGTGGGTGTTGGAGTGGGTGTTGGAGTGGGTGTTGGTGTTGGTGTCGGTGTTGGCGTAGGAACCTGACTATCAACAAATTCTACGCTTCCCGTGACTTTAGCCGGATTGATTTGATTGCCTACAGAAACCAGCTTGTTAGAACTGGCATTTTGCAAATCAAATTTACCATTGTTCCGTAGAATGTTGCCCCCAGGATTACTAGTACTGCCGAGATCCGGTAGGGCAGTTGAAATTACTGTTAAACCATCGTCAGTATTGTTTTCACTGACATTATTACGCAGTATGGGACGCGCACTACCAGAGACGACAATCCCAGAACGGTTTTCAGAAATTTTGTTATCTAGAAGTGTGGGTGAAGCTGTATCACTAATGGCAATGCCAAAACCTGTTTTTAAGCAAGTATTACCTTGAATTTGACCTTTGGAATTTTTAGCGATCGCAATCCCATTGGCTGCATTCTCACTGAACACATTACCTTGAATAACTGGGTTAGCATCACCTGTAGCAAAGACTCCCTCACGCTTACATTGGGTGAAGGTGCAATTAGCAACAGTAGGGTTAGTTGATTCAATCCAGACACCACTACCACGGCTAGCTAAGTTTGTTACAGTCACACCCCTGAGTGCAGCGTTATTTTGTAGCACCAAGGTGACGTTTTGACCGGCAAAAGTGCGGCTGAGGTAAGTACCGCTGCCTTCAATTAAAATGCCACTGCCCTTGTTGGCTTCATTACCGACTACCGTTACCCCAGATGGAATTGTTAGGGGAAAAACTTCACCGCTAGCAGCGTTGTAATTTCCCTGTGCCAGTTGAATCTTAGCGTCAGATGTTGCCACCTTCAGGGCTTGCGTAATCGTTTTCAAAGGTGTTTGTTGGCTACCAGAGTTGTTGTCACTGCCTGTTGCTGGATTTACGTAAAGAATTTGTGGCATATTTATACTTTCAAAAAATACATAGCCATACTAGCGCTAATGTCAAATTGGTTAGCGATCGCTAACATTTAATTTGCAACATTGACTACCAAATTCACCTAGTAGATTCCGGAAAACAGGGGTAAGGGGAGATGGAGGGACGCAAAGACGCAGGGACACGGGGACAAGGAAGAAAAGGTGAGACAGCGCTGCGAAGAGAAGTGCCTTGCGCGGGTTTCCAAGGCACTCCGTTGGGCGGCTTTGCCGACTTGAAGGAAGTGCCGTCGCGTTGTGGCAACTTCGGGGAGGGTTTCCAACGCCAGTCGCTCATGAGGCAGACCCCCAAGTAGAGGAAGTGGCATCTAAGACTGCGACTGCTTCACCTCCTGCTTTCTGACTAATGACAACTGATAAACTTAAGCAACACCCTTTGATAGCCTAAAACGATGAAAGCATCTGCTAAGTTCGACTTTGAGGACGAGAAATTTAATGCACCCCCTTCTCAAGTCATCCCCTGGTGTCAGATGATTAATCCTCGGTATGGCACAGATGGCACTCTTCAGCCTTATGGTTTGGCGCTGAAGCTAGATAATGCCCATGCTGTTGGCTTTCAACTAGATGAAAATTGGCAGCAGGTAGAGCATGAATTTAGTTCTGGTGTCGAAACGATTTTGCTCAGCACCACTCCACATTTGGTCATAGTACGCCGAGGCCCCTTGTCTGTCAAAGACCGAGAAACTGGTACTAAACTGGGTACGCTCAAAGAGAATTATGATGCTTTTTTAGCAGACAAGCTTAAATTTAAAACCTTTACTCGCTACCTAATTTTTCTAGTAGGAGAAAATAAAAAGTTTTTACATGAATCACCACTGCAATTAACTCTTAATGGTGCAGCAGGAGCGAGTTTCAGTAAAACTTACTGCGAATACCAACAAGGCAAAGTGGTCAGTGGATTCGTTGCTGAATTAGAAAAAGCTTATGCTGTATACCGTAAGCAACCCGTGACACCAAAAGGCCCATTGTTCCACGCGCACGGGATTTTTAGCCCCATAATTGAGTGTGAAGAAAGAGGCATCGAACCAAATATTGCTTTGGTAGCTTCAACTGTAGACTTCAAACATCCGACAGTCGGGACTTTGACACAATATTTAATTGCTTCTGATTCTCCTGAATCTGCAATCATCTGCAAAACGTTTGAAGAATACAAAGATTTTGGTAAGGAACCCGTAAAAGTAGAATCATCCAAGTTGGCAATGGCTGGTGCTTCCAGTTCTTACATTTACGCCGATGAAGATGATTTTGGGTATCCACCGTATTAGGGACTGGGGACTGGGAAGACGAGAAAAGGTTAAACATTCAAGATTAAAGGGATGGTTCTTCCCTTTTCCCCTTCCTTCTTTCCCTTTCCCCAATACCTAATCCCCAGTCGCCAGTCCCCGATCGCCAATCTCTATTCTTTGAGCAGTAAATAATATAGTGAACCATTGCCGCCTGTGACACCAGCGCGATCGCCTGCTAATTTGCCAGAACCCATGAAATAATCCACCCGTCCCGGGCCTTTGATGGCGCTGCCTGTATCTTGATCGAGTACATATCGGCTAACAGCACGAAACTCTAGCCCGCCCGACTTAGCAGGATAGGGAAATGAATTATAAATCAGCGCTAGTGCGCCCGGAGGCATGAGAGACTTATCTGTAGCAATGGAACGCTCTGCTGTGACTGGCACATTAATACTACCTGTAGCTTGTCTACCACTGGTTTCTTTAAAGAAGACAAACCGTTCCCAACGAGGCAGGTAATTACTCAACTCCTGCGGCTGTTGGCGGAAATAACTAATCAGACGTGGCATTGTCAAGCCTTCTAAGGGCAGTTTGCCATCTTTTGCCAGTTCTTTGCCAATACTAGTCCAAGGGTAATCAGTTCCACCTGCATAGCCAATAGACGTTTTCTTGCCATTAGTTAACTGAATTTGGGCAGAACCTTGGATGTGTACCATGTATGCATCTAGGCGATCGCGGAACCAAAGCATTTCTAAACCGCGCAATTGGCTTTTATCCCCTAGCAAACCATCTTGCCCTTCCAAGTCAATCCGTTTTGGATGAGGTTTAGCCCATTGCTCGAAGTCAGGCGGTAGCCGATAAAGGGGATATTTATATACTGAAGTTTTTACACGACTAGCAGTATAAACAGGCTCGTAATAGGCAGTAAATTTAACAGTACCCTTGCTATCGTTGCCTACAGATTTGTAAAACACAAACTCGCGTCGCACAGCAGCTTGCAGTTGTGCTGGGGATTTAGAATTGACAACCAGTTGGCGAAAACGTACTAAACTCCGACGCACGCGATCGCGGGTAATCCCTGGAACCGGATAGTTTTGATACGCTGCGATCGCCTTAGAGCTTGTCAGATAACGCAGACTGTTGTCAATTGAAGCCAATAGCGCCTTGCGATCGCCGAGTTTACCCTTTTGACCCAAAATTTGCTCGTCCCAACCCAAGCAAGCGTGCTTGGGAGTACAATCAGTTCCGAGGTTGACGGGCTTGAGCGGTGGTTGTATTTCTGGAGTACTTGGCGTGACTGGTGGCTGTATTTCCGGATTGATCGGTACTGGCAATGGTATGGGAACCTGAGCAACAGCTGACCAGATTGTGTTTACAAGGACAATTCCTAGACTCAAAGAAGCTAAAGCAAGGGTTTTTCTCATCATTTAGTTGAATCTTTCAACACTAGAGCTAAAAACAGGTTCTACCCGAATTGACACAATCCGGGATGGGCGTACAACCATATACTCCCCTTGAATATTTTTGATCGGTACGCTGATAAAGTCATTAGAAGCAGACTTAGGTACAAGTTCGCCACTATACCATTTTTGAAATTCCTGAATAGTAGGAAAACGTACTTCTTCACGGTGACCACTTTCTAGGAGGAGGTATACAGCGTATTCGTTCGGTGTTCTAGGCATAAGGTTGAATCTTTTGAAACACATTCAACCAATGTTAACCACGTCACCCCAGAATGAAAAGGGTAAGCATACGGGAGCAAGAAAAGCATTTTAAAAGAGTTATAAATTAATAACTCATAACTTATCAACACCCTACCCTTCTTTTAAGGTCGCTGTTGCTACGTTGCTTCCCCTCAGGGGTAGGGGAACGCTCCTAAGAAAGAGATGCTCCTGCGTCGCTAACGCCGATTCCCAACAAAAGGAAACCTTCTTTTAGGACTGGACTCACCACTTCCTACAACTTTGCGAACCAAAGCAACACAGTAGCCTAACACTTCACTTCGCCTATGACGATTGCTCACCTAGAAACAGTTCCCATAAAATCTTCAACTGCGCCTGTTATATTCTTAAGCAATTATTTCTACCGATACTGTTGCTTATGTCAAGATTAAGGTAAGGACTTAGGCAAGTCATACAATGTTAGGAAATTTACTAGATGGGCGTTATCAAGTCCTGCAAATATTAGGTGGAGGAGGATTTGGCCAAACCTATATAGCCAGAGATACCCACCGACCTGGTTACCCTAAGTGTGTTGTCAAGCACCTTAAGCCTGTCACTCAAAATGTCGAATTTCTTGAAACTGCTAGACGATTGTTCACTAGTGAAGCAGAAATCCTAGAACGACTAGGTAACCATGACCAGATTCCTCGGCTTTTAGCCTACTTTGAGGAGAAACAAGAATTTTTCTTAGTACAAGAGTTTATTGAAGGGCATTCTCTTTTAGCAGAATTATTACCAGGTAAAAGCTGGACAGAAGAGCAAGCTATTCAACTACTGTCACAGGTTTTGGAAATCCTAACGTTTATTCATAGTCACAATGTCATCCATCGAGATATTAAACCGGAAAATATTATCAGACGGCAAATAGATGGCAAGTTAGTGCTAATTGACTTTGGCGCGGTCAAGCAAATTCAATCCCAACTGCTTACTGCTTTCGGGCATATGGCTACTACTATTGCCATCGGTACGCCAGGATATATGTCTACAGAACAGGGTCGAGGCAAACCCCGACCCAACAGTGATATTTATTCTTTGGGTATTATTTGTATTCAAGCGCTGACCGGATTGCATCCCAGACAACTTGAGGAAGATCCAGAAACAGGAGAAATTGTCTGGCAGCATTTGACAAATGTCAGTCCTGGGCTGGCAACTGTGCTAACTAAAATGGTGCTACACCACTTCAGAGAACGCTATCAGTCTGCAACAGATGTTCTACAAGCGCTTCAGCAAAGCTGTAGTGTAATTAACGCTCAATTAACTCAAGCACCATATTTAACACAGCCTTCCCCAGTTTCCCTATCCTCACAAAATACAACTCTCTCTAAAGAACAGTACAGCCGCCTAGAAAATATACTCTTAGAAATTGTTGGCCCCGTAGCTCGGACATTATTACGACAAGTTACAGCATCAGCACCTAATAACCAAGCATTAATAGATAATTTGGCGCTTCATCTACCAGGAAATCAACAAATTGAGCTGAAGAAGCGAGCAACGTTCCTCATCGAAGAACCTACAGGCAACTCTACCAGCAAACAACAGAATATACTGCCAACACCATCTCAGGTACTCAGTGAAAGCTTTGTCCGTCAATGCGAGCGAGATTTGACTGATTTAATTGGCCCCATAGCAGCTTTTCTTGTTCAAAAAGCTATCAAAACTTCTCCTCAGATTTCTCGCACTGAACTTGTGCAAACTTTGGCAGCACACATTAGCGATCCGCAAAAAGCCCAGCAATTTCAGCAACGCTTACTTGCTTAAGTTTTTAAGACCATAATTCAATCTAAACCTCGTCCATGTTGAAACCTGGATTTTCCAAGAATTCAGATGCATCCATCTTGGCAAAAAACTACAGTTCTCAAGGTAAAAGAGGTTTAGCAAGTTTGAATTACCCTTCAGGTGACGCTCACAAGCTCGCTAACGCTACGCTAACGGGAGTTTGCCATCGACGCAAAGCGCCTTCGCGCCAGCGTCTCCCCTTTGGGAGAAGACGGCAACTCGCTCACGAATTACGAATTATTGACTTTGCTGATTCAACAGGTTCATAGCTATTTCTAAACTAGATTTCATCCGGTTAAAAGCTGCTGCTAAACCACCAATTTCATCATGAGACTTTTCTGCAAAATCAACGCTCATATCACCAGTACTAACTTGTTGAGCGACTTTTTCAATTTTCCTAATCCGCTGAATCACAGTTTTTTTGATTAAAAAATTAATTAACAGAACGACTATCGCAAAGATCGCAACTAAAAGTCCCATAATCAAATTCCAAGTCTGTTTGGCATTGGTAAATACATCTTCAGACGGAACAGAAATTATTTGGGCAGCAATAATCTCGTTGAGTTTCCAGCCAAAACCATTTTCAGTTCCATAACTTGCCAACAGACTTTTAGGAGCTTGATCGGGCGTGGAATGACATTGCAGGCAATTCTGTTGTTTAATAGCTAGTGGTCGCGCAATATAAAATACTTTACCGTCAGGAAAGTCACGGAAGCCGGAAATTTCTTGAATCTTCGAGTCTTGGCGGAACCGCTCAACTATTTTAGCTTCAAAATTATCAGCCTTATCCCGCAAATTAGTGGGATTGAGGGTTGCTTCTTTATAAAGGAAATTTTGATATTCTTCGTTTTTACGTAAATTCTCAAAAACTTCTGTAGCAGAGTATGCGGGTACTGTTTCTGGAATAAACGCCGCTTCGGTTGCTAACCTGGGTGCTAGTAGAGCATTTATATGATTTTGTGTATAACTTCTGACAGAGTTCATTGTTTTAATCAGAATTAGCGCTTGAGAAGTCACTTCATTTTGCGCTCTCTGGTCAAGTACCCTGGATAAAGCGATACCACTCACAAAAATGCTAATTAAAAAAACTAGCATTAAAATTAAGTTAAATTTACTACCTATCTTTAAGTTTTTTAACATCTTCTTGTGCTAATAAAAGTTTACACATGAAACTAGTATCTTAGTTACTCTAAAATCGCTGATAGCTAGTAGAAAGATATATTTCAAAAAATCAATAAATATTAATTTTTTTGCTGATAAATGATTTGTCTTTACTCCAGCCTAGCTTATTTAGATAAAACCTGAAAACACAATTATTTTCTTAACCATAATTAGTGATGTCTTGGCAATTTTCACGTCGTTTGTTTATTTTACAGCTTTTAGGTTGGACAATTACTGGATGCAAATCAACACCGAAATCTGAGGGCGTGTTAACCATTGGTGTTATCAATTATGGTGGAGGCGAAGAAATAATTAAACAATTTGCTAAATTCAATAGTCATCTGGCGCAAAAAATAAAAATGCGCATTCGACTAGAGCCTGCTTTCAATGAGAATAAAGCAATTGAGCGCCTAGAGGATCAAGCGTGGTCATTGGTATTTGCACCGCCAGGGTTAGCGGCTGTGGCGATCGCTCGTTATCGATATCTATCCATGTTTCCTTTAGTGGGTGTTAGCAATTTGCGCTCAGTATTGATCGTTCGTAAAGACAACCCGATTCAGGAGTTAAAACAGTTAGAGGGTAAAACAGTTGCCTTAGGCCAACCAGGTTCAGCAACAGGATATTATTTTCCCCTTTATAATCTCTACGGATTGACACTGGCTGAAATATTGTCTGCACCTGCACCCAAAACGGTTTTGGAATGGGTCGCTGAAGGAAAAGCTGATGCTGGGGCTATTTCCATAGCAGAATTGAATCTCTATAGTCCTCAGTTACGCCCGACTGAGTTCCGTATACTCTACACAGATCCTCACTATGTTCCACCCGGTGTAGTTTTGATTGGCTCTTCTGTGGAACGCAACCGCCAAGAATATATCCGCAAAGTCATGAGTCAAATATCTTCTGTTTTGGCTCAAGAAGTGGGGTATGTGCCTAATGGGAAAGTACCAGATTATAAATACATGATTGATGTAGTGGATCGGGTGAAATCAATTACTTCCCAGTTACAAAACAAGCCTGTTCGCCTATTTTGAGTAAACTAAAATCCAAAATGGTATACAGATGGTTTGCATTCAATTACCGTAATTACTCTATACTAAAAGCTGCACTGTCAGAATACTTGTCCTCATAACGTCGGTATCTATGTATAGAATTCGCTAACAAAGCCTCGTAGCTGCTTTACCAGTTGCAACAGACAAAGAAAATATTTGTCTGGGGTAATTTTGTGTGACTAGGTAAACTATTTATTTTTGGGTGGCGAGGCTTTCTTTATGTCAATCATTGCTAGCGAATTGAGAGAACAGAAACTTAGTTATGAGTCAAGTGGTTGTAGTTCACTTTGCAAATTTCCATTTCGACTATTACAGCATTATTCCCCATAGAACCAAGCCGCAAGTGTTAATGCTATGTGATGAAAATGGCTGGTCTTTGCCGTGGTTTGTACCTGACGAGCATCACTTTGGGGTCGTGAACCACATCAATCAAGCGATCGCAGCACAATTAGGATGCAATGTGACGGTGCTGAGATGTTTCTATGAAGATTACAGTCTAGAAACCAAAAATGGGTGTAGGGTTTATGCAATGGAAAATCACTCTCCCCAATGGACACCGCCTGAAAATTCACGTTGGGTAGGGTTTGAGGAATTAGACAGCCTCAAATTTGTTATTCCCAAACTTCGCCAAGTTCTTGACTCTTGGTTTGCTGACATTAGCAGCAAAAATATTCCAAAAATGCGAGTTCCTTGGGCACAAATAGGGTGGTTCGAGCGAGCAACGGACTGGATTAATTTACAACTTTATTTTCTAGGAGTAAATACAACTGCTCCAATTCAGCAAGTAAAATCTCAAACTCGCTCTTGCCTATTAAAAATCAGTACAACAGACGGAGAAATTTACTTCAAAGCAACATTTGGTATATTTGCTAGTGAAACCATATTCACTAAGTCAATTACTGAATTTTATCCCGAACACCTGCCTGAATTGCTAATTGTAGATACACAAAAAAGCTGGATGTTAATGCCAGATTTTGGAGGTAAACATCTGGGAAAAATTCACAATATATTCCATTGGAAGAAAGCGCTAAACTCGTTTGCTAAAATGCAAATTCAAGCTAGTAGTCAGGTAGAAAAATTGCTAGCTATTGGCTTTACTGACCGAAGAATTGAGCAAATTATTAGCCAGATTGAACTACTATTTGCAGATAACTTACTAGTACCGCAAGACGATCCGCGTCTTTCGTCTACTGAAATAGAGGCATTACGCTCTTTGATTCCCCAATTAAGAGCAATGTGTAATGAGTTAGCTATATGTGGTATACCTCAAACTTTAGTACATGGTGATTTTCACTGCGAAAATGTAATTCTTACTGATGAAAAATTTATCTATTTCGACTGGTCTGATGGTGCAGTATCTCATCCATTTTTTGATGCAGTTTTCTTTTTGGAAGATATTACGCAACAACTTCCCGATATAAGTGATGTACAAGTAAGTTTACGCAATGCTTATCTAGAACCGTGGACAGTCTACATGCCAATAGAGCAATTGATTTCTGTCTTTGCTAAAGTGCAACCATTAGCTTATCTTTACTATGCAGTTGTTAGTTATGAAATTACTCAAAGTCTTGAAGTTTCTCATAGGTGGGAAAATGAAGAAGCAGTTTCTTATTGGCTGAAAAAGTTGTTAAACTGTAGTGAGCAGACAGAATAGGGTAACTCCAACAACAAATGTTCTGCTTGAAGTTTTTGACAGTGGTCATCACTCAACAATTTTAGTATCAATAATATCTTCAAAAAAATAATTTGAATCTTGCAAGCTGAGTTTCAATCGCCTTTTTGAGAATTTTATTTAGTTCTTTACTGTCTTTGAATTGCAAGATTTGCTGTATGGGTAAGTCAAAAGGAAATTGCCCATCAATGTCTGGGCGTTGCATGTGCGCCAACAAAATTTGTTCTGAACGCTTACTTTGTATTGCATAGCCAATTTCAACACAGACATTAGGACTAGGAATCAATTGGGTGGTTTCTTTGCCTGTAATGTTGGCAATGGGTGTAGTGTCTGCAATAAACAACAAACTCTTACGGATTTTTCGCATCATGGTGCGGCTTAACCGTAGAGGAGCATCGCTCGGACGATAGGATTCTACTAATGATAGGGGAAGGCGCGATCGCAAATTTAAAGATTCTAAACTCTTTTGCAATCCCTCTTTTAGGGCATCACTCGCGGCGGCATACTCAGTTTGATAGCAGAAAAAAATTGTTGGATCTAACTGAGCTAACAAGGCTTGTTTAGTGAAATAAATTTCATGGCTGATCAAATCAATGTTAGCGACACAATAGCCACCACTACCTTCTATATAAAACTCAACATTTTCCCCTTCCAGATAGCGCCCAAACCAAGTTGATTGCTTTACTTCGTCACTGTCTTCTAAAAAGTCCGCTCGCATTGCCGATCTCAGCAGGCTTTTTTTACTGAGGCGAATGTCTGGCGGACGTTTTTCTAGTTCTGCGATCGGTTCATAATCCTGAAGATACCATGCTCTGAGCGCAATAATTGACATAAGGCGCTATTTCAAATGTCTCTTGCTATTCAACTTTGTACAAGTTTATACCATTTTGGATTAGGAATCGCTTTACATGTTCAGTGTGTGTGAATCCATCTGTCGCAATCATTTTTCAAATTGGTATGACATCTTGCCGTACCCTTAAATGCAACAACACCCAAGCTTCTACTAGCTTTGATTATTTCCTCCCCTTGTTTATTCTAGCCAGGGATGTACTTTTTTCCATCACTATAAACAAGCAATGAAAACCAGTTACAGCGCCCCCTGATTTTCAATAATTTGAGGAAATATCAGCGTTCGCGTTGGGTGTTGTTGGGTTTGGGCGAGACAGACATGTATCAAACAGCGTCTTTTACCTCTTTTCGTTTCAATCTAGCTGTTGCATCTGCCAGGGAAGCTTTATTAGCTTCAATTATTAGATTAGCACTACTAATATTAATGTAGATTTTTTTGCAACTAAACTTTACTTTTAATGTGAATGAAAGCCGAGCGAGCTTGAAATCAACTTACAGATAAACCTGCTAGTTCTTTATCTTTAGCAGCCTACTTTGTTGTTATCCCAGTCAATAGTTATACAGCTTGTAAAAAGAGTATAAGCCTCTAGTTTTTTAGTCAAATTCCAAAAACTTTTGATTTTTTTACCTAGTCCCCGATCCCTAATCCTCAGTCACGTTTACTTTTCTTAGCAGTTTGATAGGAATCTCAATCCAAAATTCTGTTCCTTTACTTGGCTCTGAAATACACTCCATTAGTCCACCATGGTTTTCTACAACGATCTGATAGCTGATTGCCAGCCCCAGTCCTGTACCTTTACCTACTGACTTGGTAGTATAAAATGGATCAAAAATTCGTTTTCTGACTACTTCAGTCATTCCTGGACCATTGTCAGCAATGCGAATTAACAGGCGTAATTTATCAATTGAGAGTCTAGTAGAAATCCAAATTTTAGGTGAGGGAAGCGAATTATTTCCTTCTATTTTTCTATTTTCTTCTAAGGCATCAATGGCATTGGTGAGAACATTCATAAATACCTGATTCATCTGCCCGGCGTAGCATTCTACCCGTGGCAAGTTGCCATAGTCTTTGATGACCTCGATAGCAGTAAAATGGACATTTGATTTGAGGAGATGGTGCAAAATTAATAATGTGTTTTCTATCCCTTCATGGATATCAACTGGCTTATTGTCGGCTTCATCCAAACGAGAAAAATTTCGCAATGATAATACTATAGAGCGGATGCGATCGGCTCCGACTTGCATTGAAGACATGATTTTTGGCAAGTCTTCCACCAAAAAATCTAAATCGATCGCTTCGGTTGCTAGGTCAATTTCCTTTTTCGGGCGGGGATAGTGCAACTGGTAGAGTTGTAAAAGTTCCATCAGTTGTTGAGTATAAGTACTAGCGTGGTACAGGTTGCCGTAGATAAAGTTAACGGGGTTGTTAATTTCGTGTGCCATACCCGCAACTAACTGTCCTAAACTGGACATTTTTTCGGAGTGAATTAATTTTGACTGTGTTTCTTGGAGTTCATGCAGTGTATGCTCTAATTGTGCAGCTTTGGCATTGGCTTCTGCTTCGGCAACACAGCTTTGTTCGTAAAGTTGCGCTTGTTGAATCGCGATCGCTGCTTGATCGGCTAACTGTCGCAAGAAATCAATTTCTGCATCCTGCCAATTTCTGGGAGCATCACACTGATGGGCAATAAGTAACCCCCAAAGTTGCGTTCCTATTTTGATCGGAACGATCAAGTTAGCTTGCACTTGCAGAGTCTGCAAGAACTCTTGATGGCAAGCACTTAAAGAAGCCTTTGACACATTATTAATCGCCCTTACCCTGCCTTGAAAGTAAAGACGGCTATACTCGTCGGGAAAGCATTGTGGTGGCGCTTTCATTCCTAACGCCGATACCCAGTTGCCATTTATCTCTTCTACAATCACTTGACCATTAGCTTCATCCCCTATCTGGAAAATCAACATCCGGTCTGAATTTAATAGGGGACGGACTTCCCGCACAATAGTTTGCAAGGTGGTTTTCAAGTCCAATGTACTGCGGATATGCTCTGTGACTTGTTTGAGTACCTTGGTAATTAGTAGCGATTTTTCGAGTTCAGCGGTTTGCTCTTGCACCCGATATTCTAAGTTGGTATTCAATACCTGTACTTGTTGGTAAGTTTGCTGCTGCTGAATTGCTATGGAAAAGTGATAGCACAAGGCTTCCGCTAGCGAGATTTCTTCAGGTTTCCACTCAAGTGCTTGCCCCCTTTTTTGCTCTCGCCAAACTTCAAAAGAAAGCCGGGGTAGTCTTTGTTGCTGATTTTGGTCGTGCCGTCCTGCCCATAAGATTTCGCTATCGAATCCAGGGCGAAAAATGCTGATAACACCAATGAAATTTTGGCGTAAATGTAGGGGAATCAGCAAAATTCCCCGAATCTGAGTTAATTGGAAGGCAGGAGCCAAAACTCGCAGACGCGGTTCTTTGTAAAGATCGGTAATTGCCCAAATATTAGCTGGTTTAAATTCAGCTATCCAGTTTTGCCAGACGGGATGTTGTTCGATGATACTGTTTTCTAAACCATAGGGCAGCTTCGGTTGTTCGCCCCATGCATACACTTCTGTATTGCGATCGATATAAAGCCTACCACCTACACCACCAAAGGTCGCAATCACTTCTTCTAGCGCTTCCTGCAATTGGATTGTAGGTAGTTTATGCAAAAGCATGGTGACTCGGTTAATTGTGGCTTCTCGCTCTTGTTGGGCACGGGCTTCGGTGAGTAAGTTACTTTGAGCGATCGCGATCGCAACTTGATCGGCGACTTGTTGCACTACTTTCAGTTCCCGCTTTAAAATCGTTCGCGGTTGACTGTGGTGTGATACCAATAATCCCCATAATTTTGGTTTTGCTGATTGTCCGCTAGGGTCTTGATGTAAAATCGGCATTACCAACGAAGACTGTACGCCCATTGCCTTTAAGTATTGAATATGACAAGGATCTACCTGTCTATAGTAAATATTTTCCGTTTCTAGAGAGTTACCATCTTTTGACTGTAGTGGCGATAGTCCTATCTGTCCGGTGGTGACATCCACTATCGAACGTTGCCGTACTGAAAGAAACAGTTCTCTCGCCTCTTGAGGAATATCATCTGCTGGGAAATGCAATCTTAATAGTGATGGCAGACGCTGTTGATTAATAGATTCGGCAATGACTTCACCGCTGCCATCAGCATCAAACTGATACACCATTACCCGGTCTGTACCCAAGAATAAGCGAATTTCCGCAACAGTAGCTGTTAATATCTCTTGCAGATCGAGCGATCGCCTAATCTGGTTTGTTATCTGATGCAATAAACCTTCTTGGTTGAAAGTTTGCGGCGAACCACTTGGGTTATCGGGAAATGCCATTACCTATTACACCTAAATAAAAGTTATAAAATTGTTCAGAAAACCCTTGCCAGATGCGACATACCATTTGGATCTATAATTTTTCAAGGGTCAAACATTAAAAAAATATTATTAATAACGCTTAATTTTATATCCTCAGATATTGAGATGTATTCGGTAAAACTATGCAAATCATTAAAATCCAAATATTTTTCTATTTATATATTTGTTATATTTTTATAAATTTTTGATAGTTAATAATAAATAAATAAGTAATTTTAACTAGTAAATTTGCAATAGCATCAAATCTGGGTGACTAAAATCATTCCTACATCTTTGCAAACACCTTCAAACACTGCTCCCCAATCCCCATACCTTCAATACCTTTCGGTTAAGGGAGAAGTATTACTTTAACATTCCGAGATTTTCTACTTTCAGTTGAAAAATTCTGCAATCCTAAATTTGCAATAGAATGCAACAGATGGATTTAACAAAGCAAGGTACAGTCAGCTCTTCAAAAGCTAAAATCTAAAATGGTAGAAGTAATCAAATACGGAAGAATCGACAATACAGTGGATTAAAATTCTTCTTCCACTCCCAAGTACGGGTACAAGGCCTTACGCCTCTGCTTCTCCCTATATTCACACGAGCTAAAATCAAAATGTTTACTTATTCGCGCTTAGGTTGTGGCTAAAATATCTTGTCCTCGCTGTCGGCAACTCGTTGATAATCAAGCTATTAGCTGTCCTTATTGCCGTACAACTCTCAAAGCTTATGGGCATCCTGGTATTCCATTACACCGTGCTACAGGGAATGAGTATCTATGCGATAGCTGCACCTATCACGTTGACAACACCTGTAACTTCCCCCAACGTCCTTACGCCAAAGACTGTACGCTCTATGAAAATCTTGAACAGAGCAAGTTAAATTTGGAAAAGCAGTCTGATACTAGTAGCTTTGGCACAACTTTTAAAAGCTGGGTAAACCGCAATCAGGCTTTGTTGCTATTAATAGGTTTATTATTCGTCTGTTTGGTAATAACAATGTCACTAACTTGAAAGTGCTGAGTTAGGAGGCACAAAGAGGGCAGAGGGGGGGAGGAGCAGAGGAGAGAATTCTTCAATAATTTCTCTGTGTCTTTGTGTCCGTAGTTCCTAGCCCCTTTTTTATGCATGTTGGTGAATTTTTTTAATTAAGGACTGCCTTCTAACTAATCTGCTTAATTCTCCAAAATTTCCAATAACTGTGCTTCGTTTAACTGATTAATTCCCAATGCCTGTGCTTTATCCAATTTAGAACCTGCATCTTCTCCTACAACCAAATAATCAGTTTTTTTGCTGACTGAATCAGTCACTTTACCACCAGCTTTTTGAATCAATTCCTTTGCCTCGTCTCGCTTTAAAGTTGGCAAAGTACCTGTAATTACAAAAGTTTTACCTACCAATTTTTGATTACTATCACCTATAGTTGTTTCTTCTACGGCGGTAAATTGTAAACCTGCTACTTGCAAACGTTCAATTAAAGTTTGATTAGCATTAATGCGAAACCATTGGTACACAGACTGAGCTATTTCGGCACCGATACCATAAATGCCTTCGATATCTGATTGCTTCGCTGTTGTTAACTGTTCTACTGTGAAATACTTTTGTGTCAATAATTGAGCATTCACGCTGCCAACATGACGGATACCTAAACCATACAATACTCTTGCCCAAGGTTGGTTTTTCGATTGAGCGATCGCATCTACCAATTTCTGCGCCGATTTTTCCCCCATTCTTTCCAACGCACACAACTTATTTTCTGTCAATTCATATAGATCGGCAACGGAATGCACTAAACCTTTATCAACAAGTTGATGCACTAGCTTTTCGCCCACACCTTTAATATCCAAGGCATCACGACTTACCCAATGTTCAATTGAGCCTTTTAGAATCGCCGCACAGGAAGCATTGACGCACCTAGTTACTGCTTCACCTGATTCGCGCACCACTAGCTGACCGCAGACTGGGCAATGAGTGGGCATAACAAAGGGTTCGGTGTCAGCAGGACGGAGTTCTTTGAGTACCCGCACCACTTCTGGGATGATTTCCCCAGCTTTGCGGACAATCACAGTATCACCAATGCGGATGTCTAATTGGGTGACGCGATCGCTATTGTGTAAAGTAGCACGGGAAACTGTCGTCCCCGCTAGTTGCACGGGGCGCATTTCTGCCAATGGTGTTAACGCACCTGTTCTACCGACATTCACTGCAATATTTTCTACACGGGTGGGTGCTTCTTCTGCTGGGTACTTCAACGCCACAGCCCACCGAGGGAATTTCTGTGTAAACCCTAGCTGTTCTTGTAGTTTAAAAGAGTTTAGCTTCACTACTACCCCATCGGTCATGTAGGGTAAATTCAGCCGTTCCGTATCCCAGTACTTGTAATATTCTGCCACTTCTACTATGGAGCCACACAGCTTATGGTTAGGGTTCACCCGAAAACCCATCTTCTGCAACAACTCCAACGCTTCCCATTGCGTATTAGCAATACTCGCGTCATCCATACCAGGAATGTGCAGCGTATAGGCAAAGAAATCTAATCGCCGCCGAGCTACAATGCGCGAGTCTAATTGCCTAAGTGTACCAGCTGCGGCATTGCGAGGATTGGCAAATAACTGCTCACCTGCTTTTTGCCTTTCCTGGTTGATTTGTTTAAACACTTCTAAAGGCAAAAACGCTTCACCTCGCACTTCTATTTTTTCTAGGTTTTCTAAACCTGCTAAATTCAAGCGCAACGGAATTGAGCGAATTGTTCGGACATTTTGGGTAATATCTTCACCCATCACTCCATCACCTCTAGTTGCCCCTCTAACTAGAATGCCATTTTGGTAAGTAAGAGCGATCGCAGATCCATCAATTTTGAGTTCAGAGACATATTCTACTGAGGCTATTGTTGGTACTTGTCGTCGCCAACGCTGTTCCCACGCTTGCAACTCATCAACATTAAATGCATTCTCTAGACTGTACAGGGGGATGTTGTGCCGCACCGAGGTAAACTGCGTTGCTGGTTTCTCACCCACGCGCTGAGTAGGACTATCGGGCACGATTAATTCTGGATACTGAGTTTCTATCTGTTGCAATTCTCGATACAGCTGGTCATAAACTGCATCCTCCATAATTGGTGCATCTAGTACGTAATATGCATAGCTGGCTTGTTGCAACAACTGGCGCAGTTCTTGTACGCGCTTTACTACTGGCTCAATCTGTATCATTAGACTTTTGGTTAAATACTTAGGAATAGAGTTTAAAGACGATGAAACCTGCTTATGCAGGCTTTGTTTGTATAGTTCACCTACAAGGGTGAAGATAGCGCAAGAGGTTGGTCAACGATCCCAGTCTTCGACTTTATATAAAAATCGGGTTTTGCCAATCAGTTTACGATTAGCAGAGGTGTTTTGGACAAACACAACGTACTTTTCTAGGTTACTCGGTTTAATGCGAATCGTTGCATCCATCAGTAGACCTAACATTTCTCGTGCTGCACCTCCTTCAAATAAATCACCAGTTGCCCTATCCATCAAGATAATTTCTTTGTGAGCTTGGATAGTTTCCATTTTTGTATTTCAGACAGCAAATCTACTCTTAAGTTTGACTAATTTTATACTTTTAAGAAAGCAGAAGGAATACCCTAAATTTATTTATTTATAGGATAAAAAATTTTCCTTTCTGCTTCTGCTCTCTGCCGTTTGCCTTTCTTCGGGAATTTTTTATTAATAGACGAAAATAAGGATATAAAACTGAATTTTGAGTTGTTAACTTACAAAACCACAAATAGGATGTATAGTTATGGTTAAAACTTTCACAGGTAAACACCCAATTATCATTGCTCACCGAGGCGCTAGCGGGTATCGTCCCGAACATACTTTAGCTGCTTATGAATTAGCGATCGCATTAGGAACTGACTACATAGAACCAGATTTAGTTTCAACTAAAGATGGTGTTTTAATTGCTCGTCACGAAAATGAAATTTCACAAACCACCGATGTTGCCGATCGTGCAGAATTTTCTCACCGTCAAACTACCAAGATAATTGATGGAGAATCAAAAACTGGTTGGTTTACAGAAGATTTTACGCTTGTAGAATTGAAAACACTACGAGCTAAAGAACGTATTCCTCAGATACGCCCAAAAAATACTAACTATGATGGATTATTTGAAATTCCTACACTGCAAGAAATCATTGATTTAGTTAAGCTGAAAAGTGTAGAAATTGGGCGAAATATTGGTATTTATCCAGAAACTAAACACCCAACTTACTTCCAATCTCTTGGGTTATCTTTAGAAGAACCTCTATTAGCAATATTACAAGCAAACCATTATCAAGGAGCTAACGCACCTGTTTTCATTCAGTCTTTTGAAGTGAGTAATTTGCAAGATTTGTCTACAAAAACTGATTTACCGCTGGTGCAATTATTTAACATCAGCGGCAAACCCTATGATTTTGTCGTAAATGGTGATAACCGCACCTATGCAGATTTAGCAACTGTATCAGGTTTAAGAGAGATTGCTAAATATGCACAAGCGATTGGTATTCATAAAAATCTGTTGGTTCCAAGAGATAACATCGGTAAGTTACTGTCGCCGACTTCTTTAGTGAAAGATGCTCATACAGCTTCTTTGCTGGTTCATGTCTGGACTTTTCGTAATGAAGACTTATTTTTACCGCTGGACTTTCAAGAAAATCCCCAAGAGGAATATAAATTGTTTTTCAGCTTCGGTATTGATGGCGTATTTAGCGATTATCCAGATACAGCCAAGCAAGTAATTTTAGATTTTGCGAAAAGTAGTAAGGAGGGTTTCCCTCCGCAGCAAACTTTTCAAGACGGATTTTAGATTTTGGATTTTAGATTTTGGTAATGGGTTTATGGTTCATCCCTCACCCCTTATAGGCAGAATAAATTGACTCAATTAGACTATTGACCCTTAATAGTCATTAGTCAACATATACTTAAATCGCGCCAATCTACTTAATAATTTTCGCTTAAACAAATATCATTTTCAGGTAACAACACTCTGGTTTCGCTGCCGATTCTACCCATTTTAGGTTCTAAACCCATTTCCATCTCGATTAGGTAAGTCCAAGTATCTGCTTCTGGTAAACAGCCTTTGATGATGCCTAAGCCTCCCACGAAGCTTACTTGCTGCTCTTTTTTAAACCTGGGTAAAGTTGCTGCTATTGTCAGCATAGTTAAATCCTTTTTCAATTACAAACAGTTCTGTTTGAGATGCTCGTACCTGGAAATAGATAAATTGCAAATATGCAAAGAACTTATACAGCTATGAGAAGAAATTAAATTTCAGTACTTTCGCTTGCGAGGTAATTGAGTGAGCGAAAACGAATGCCAACGAGTTGCTCATAAAGCGGGTTAAGCTTACACAATGGTGGAATATGAAAGATTGTTCGCTGAAAAACTTTGATAGTTCTTTCAAACGGGCAGCAAGATGGAATCAGCCAACAAAATAATTGAGCAACTCTAGGATTAGTAATTTCGAGTGAATCAAGTTTTTGGCGCAAGTAATTCAATAAATCAAAATAGGCGATGGCTTGAGTTTGAATTAACATCTTTCCACTCCACACTTATTAGGTGATTAAGGTTTGTAGGCTCAAAGAGTTATGCCGTTTTCAAATTCTGTCTAAATGTAATAGTTCGAGCTTGTGCTGTTGAAATTAAAGTCCAACCTGAATGACGCAATTTCTGATAAGTCGCCCATCCCTTTGAACCGTGAGGGATGTCATAATCTTGTACAGCCTCTGGACGGGTTCTGTAAGGTTGCCATGGTTGATTAGATGCTGTCCTTAAGTGCAAAATCAATTCGCCATTACTTCCTAAAGTTGGGAGCCAGCACATTTGTCCAGTCATAAATTTACATCCTTGTAGAGGGTTTTCTGCTGCTTAAAAAGCATTCAATCGTTGAATGGAAAAGAAACACAAAATTTGCTAATACTAAAGATGTATTAGAAATTAGAAAAATCTACCTCAAGTTAAAAGCAGTTTTGAAGTAATTGCTAGTGAGGATAAGAATTAAAGTTATCCTTTATTATTCATGCTTTCACTTGAATGCTTATTAATTAGAAGCTATTTACTATGCTTCTATTTTGTCGAATTAAACTATAAAAATCTTCGCCCTTGAGAATTAATTGTAAGTTTAATT
This sequence comes from Dendronalium sp. ChiSLP03b, assembly GCF_034531165.2. Taxonomy (NCBI): domain Bacteria; kingdom Bacillati; phylum Cyanobacteriota; class Cyanophyceae; order Nostocales; family Nostocaceae; genus Dendronalium; species Dendronalium sp. ChiSLP03b. The sequence goes on from NZ_JAVRBR020000158.1 coordinate 29,603, forward strand.
AGATATTCCTTTCGACTTTTTTACAATATCATTTGGTGTAAATACTATGTATTTGCAGTTCTATTAGCTTCTTGGCAGAAGTGAATACTTTCTTTTTAATTAACGAATATTTTGGAGAAATGATTAATTATTGCTAATTGTAAAGAAAGTTTACTCCAATTTATTTAAAAGTTGAAGTAGCTTTGATTGCGGTATTTCTAGCAGAATTCAGGATTCAGGATTCAGAATTCAGAAGTAAAACACGCTTTCTACTTGGCTTTGAAAACTAGGTTGTGTACTTCACCAACTTGAAATCCGCTGTATATTCATAAATCCTGATTTGGCATTTAGTCGATATCCGTGCGATCGCAATTTGTTCTGGAGACACTCAAGCAATGGGAAATTCCAAGCTGCCATAAGCTGTCCCACCTAGAACGGGTAAAAGCTATAAACCCTCTCCTGTGCCCCCTGCTTTCCTGCTCCCCTACCGCTCCGAAGTTTGCTCAACGGGGGGAACCCTCCGTTCGCGCAGCGTCGACCATAGCAGAAGTTCGCTTAGAGGGAAACCACGCCACTTGCTACCCTGCGGGTTCCGCTTTAGCGATACAAGTCGGGGAACCCTTTCGGCAGTTCGCAACCGACGGAAACCGCCAGGACTGCGACTGCCGACGCTCCTACGTCGCTACCGCTACGCTAACACCAACGCAGTGGCTCCTCCTGGCGACTTCTCTTTGCACGCAACTTCTCTTTGCGTCTACGCAACTTGGGATATACTTTGAAGAAATGTGACATTAAATTGCGTTTTTATAAAAATCAGCTCTCCATCAGTTGATTCATGAGCCAGTCTGAAGATATTGCTGCCCAAACAAATTCTTTGACTAACCACGATCGCAAACCCATTCATATACCTGGCTCTATTCAACCTCATGGCTTACTACTAGCACTTAGTACCGAGCTAGAGATTCTGCAAGTTAGCAACAATACCCAAGAATACTTGGGCAAAGAGCCAAAAGATTTACTTGGTCAATCCTTGAGCTACTTGCTTGACGCTCGGACAGTTGAAGCGATCGAGCAGTACTTGGTGAAAAAAATTGGTAGTGTTAATGCTTTTAAAGTATCAATTATGACTTTGAATGGTGAACGATACTTTGATAGCATTGCTCATCGTACAGAAGAAGTTCTGATTCTTGAGCTAGAACCGACATTTAGTTCGGAGTTGAGTTTCTTAAGCTTTCAAGCTTTGGCAGGTGAAGCGATCGCCAACATGCAAAGCACATCAAACTTGACAGAATTTTTACATCTGGTAGCGATCAACACACGAGAAATTACGGCATTTGACCGGGTTATGGTCTATCAATTTGACCACCAAGGAGCGGGTTCTGTGATTGCCGAAGCCAAACGGGAAGATTTATCACCATATTTAGGACTCCACTATCCTGCTACAGATATTCCCCAGCAGGCAAGAGAACTATATACACGCTGCTTACTGAGATTTATCCCCGATTTGAATGCTCAACCTGTCAAACTAGTTCCAATTGAAAACCCTACAACACAACAACCTCTCGACTTGAGCTTATCTGTACTCAGGAGTTTTGATTCGTGTTGCGTGGAATATCATCAAAATATGGGAGTGACGGCTCTTTTGGTAATTTCGCTCGTTCAAGAGCAGCAGCTTTGGGGATTAATAGCTTGTCATCATAAAACCCCGAAGCATATTCCTTACGAAATGCGGAAGATATGCGAGTTTTTAGGAAGGATTGTTTCGTTAGAGTTAGCCCACAAAGTCAGTCAGTCAGAGTTAGACTACAAAGTAAAACTCAAATCGCTACAGTCTGAGTTCATAGAATCCATTTCCCAAGCAGACAATTTTATAGATGCCCTAATTAAACCGGAAATCCGCTTGCTGGATCTTGTCGGTGCTTCCGGAGCAGCAGTTTGTTTGAATGATGAAATTACACTTGTGGGAGGAACACCAGATATTAATCGGGTGCAGGCGTTAATTGAATGGGCAGACACCCAAGTTAATGACAATTTGTTTGTGACCGATTCTCTACCGAAGCTCTACCCAGAGGCTGTTACATTCAAAGATACTACTAGTGGCTTGCTGCTGTTGCGGATTTCTCAAGTTCTAAGATATTACATCCTTTGGTTTCGCCCCGAAGTCATCCAAACGGTACACTGGGCAGGTAATCCCAACGAATCCATTCAAGTTGAGGCAGATGGTAACGTTACCCTTTGTCCGCGAAAATCCTTTGAGAATTGGCAAGAAACAGTTCAATTAACTTCCTTACCTTGGAAACAATGTGAAATTGACAGTGCCTTAGCTCTGAAGAATGCGATCGTGGGTATTGTACTTTCTAAGGCGGATGAGTTAGCCAAAATTAACCTAGAGTTAGAGCGCAGCAACCGAGAACTAGCCTCCTTTGCTTATGCTGCTTCCCACGACCTCAAAGAACCCTTGCGCGGCATTTATAACTTCTCGACTGTGTTGCTAGAAGACTACGCCCAAGTCCTAGACGATGATGGGATTGAGTGCTTGCAGACAGTGGTTTCCTTGTCCGTGCGAATGGAAACTTTGATTAATGCGCTGCTGCGGTTGTCGCAGTTAGGACAAACGCAACTGCGACAACAACAAATCAATCTCAATGAATTGCTCAACCAAGTAATTGATGTCTTTCATGCTAGTCGCCAAGACTCAGAGCTTATTGATATTCGCATTCCCCGACCTTTACCAACAGTTGAGTGTGACCCAGTTCTAGTTAACGAAGTCTTCAGTAACTTGATTAGCAATGCGTTCAAATACAACGATAAAACAGAGTCATGGATTGAGATTGGCTACCAAGGAGAGCAGGGGAGCAGGGGAGCAGGGGAGGCAGGGGAAGATAAAACAATTAACTCCCAACTCCCAATCACTTTCTACGTCAGAGATAACGGTATTGGTATTCCGGAGCATCACCTAGAAACTATCTTCCGACTCTTTAAGCGGCTCCACTCTCAGGAAAAGTACGGTGGAGGTGCAGGTGCAGGGCTAGCTATTGTTAAAAAGATTGTTGAGCTTCATGGCGGTCATATCTGGGTTGAGTCCAGCATAGGTTTTGGCTCGACGTTCTATTTTACGCTGAAATAATCTAAAATAATAACATTATATTTTTTTTTGTTAAGTTTTTTTAAGAGCGAGAATGACAACAAAACTTCATGAACCGCTGCTTGTTGTAGAGGACAGCAATGAAGATTTTAAGATGCTACAACGCCTAATGCGGCGGATGGCTGTCAAGAACCCCATATATCGCTGTACTAATGGGGATGAGGTTTTAGAATTCCTCTATTCGGGGGGAAACGATGCCTACGGCAAGGGCGAAGCCCCACGCAATCTTGATGTAGTACCACGGCCCTCTGTCATTCTACTCGACCTCAATTTACCAGGGATTGATGGTCGTGACATTTTAGAGCGGCTAAAGCAAGATAGGAGTTTTAAGGAAATCCCCGTTGTGGTTTTTACCACATCATCTAACCCTAGGGATATTGAATTCTGTTACCAAAAAGGCGCAAACGGCTATCTGGTTAAGCCAATGGATGCTCAGGAACTACAAAAGACAATTCGAGCATTCGTAGACTACTGGCTAGCAACCAATACTCCGCCAATTGCAGATCAATTTGTGTAGACGGGGGATGGAGAGGTTGGGGAGCAGAGGGGCAGAGGGGCGGAGGAGCAGAGGAGCGGGGGAACAAGAAATAACTAACTCCTGCTTCTTTCCCAGTACCCAGTCCCCAGTACTTTTGCGTTTAGTAAAGAATTTTAGATTTTATTTATATTTGTTTCGGATTTTAGATTATTTTTAGAATTATGTAATAAATCACAATCTAAATAAGAGGGATCTATATTGTTCCCAGCTCCTGTATGTTAGATACATGGAAACTACTCATCATTGATGATTGTGTAGCAGATCGAAAAATCTATCGTCGATTTCTTTTGAGAGATCCGCACCTGTCTTACCAAATCTTAGAGGCAGACTGTGCAGATGATGGACTTGCTTTGTGCCAAGAAATGCACTTCGATGTCATTCTGCTTGATTTTTGCCTACCAGATATGAGTGGGCTAGAACTCCTGGATAAGCTAAATCAAGAAGTTTTTGATACTGCTACACCAGTAATTATATTGACAGGACGTGGCGATCAAGAAGTCGCTGTACAAGCGATGAAAAGGGGTGCTTTAGATTATTTGGTTAAGCAACAACTAAAGCCAGATGTATTGCAACTAGCAGTCCGCAACGCCATCAAGCAATTAGGCTTGCAAGTTCAGCTCAACAAAACTCAGGAGCGTCAGCGTTTAATAGCCACAACTGCTCTGCGAATTCGTCAGTCTCTTGACTTAGAGCAAATTTTGAATACGGCTGTAGTAGAAGTACAGCAACTTCTGAAGTGCGATCGCGTGATGGTATATCAGTTCGCCCCAGACTTGAGTGGTAAGATAGTTGCTTCCTCTGCTGAATCATCCGACGTTGTAGGACTATACGATCGCGTAGACAGCGAAAGAGTGGTTTATCAAAGAGTAGCCTCTCATTTGGAGAATCGTATCCAAGATATCTGCTATGAGGACACAGAACTAGAGACTGGAGACTGGAGACTTTTAAGAGGCAGAGGAGCAAAAGAGCAGAAGAGTAGAGAGGTAGAGGAGCAGAGGGTAAATTTAGATTCTTCTCCTATGGTTTCCTGCTTGTTTGCTAATACTCAATACCCATTAGGGGCCCCAGAGTTACCCAATCCCCAATCCCTAATACCTTGTAAACGAGCAATTTCTTATGTCTATGAAGCTGGCTTGAGTAATTGTTATGACACCCTCACAGAGCAATTTCATACTAAAGCACATCTAGTAGTTCCCATTAATCTAAGTAACAATGGCAAGCCAACCCCCAAGCCTTGGGGCTTGTTGATTGCCTATCAAAATTCAGGGGAGCGACAGTGGCAACCTGATGATGTAGAAATGCTTTATGAAGTGTCGGTGCAACTAGCGATCGCTATTCAACAAGCTGAATTACTTGCTCAAACTCAAGCGGCGTTACAGAAAGAAAAGCAACTCAACGTTTTTAGATCTCAAATCATTGGCACAGTTTCTCACGAGTGTCGAACACCCTTAACTTCCATTCTTGCTGCTGCATCAACTATAGAAAAACATGGCAAGCGGTTGGACGAATCGAAACAACACAGATTCATGCAAATTATTGAGCAGAAAGCAAGGTATATGTCCAAACTCGTGGATAATATGCTTTTAGTTAACCAATTTGAGTTGGATAAAGCCAAGTTTAAGCCAATCCCGCTCGATTTGCTGCAATTTTTCTCTGATCTCATAGAACAAGAGCGAGAAACATTAGGCGAGCGTCATAAATTGATTTTTCAGATTACTGGGAATAACCAAGGCTTTTGGGGCGATCGCGGACTTTTGCAGCAAATCTTTGCAAATTTAATGTCTAACGCAATTAAGTACTCTGCCAATGAAAGCACTGTAGAATTTCACCTCATCGGCAAAGAATCAGAGGTGATATTTTCTATTAAAGATGAGGGAATTGGGATACCGCTCGCAGACCAAGAAAACTTATTTCAATCTTTCTGTCGTGGAAGTAACGTTGACACAATTCCTGGTACAGGCTTAGGGTTAGCGATCGCTAAAGCTTGCGTAGAGTTACATGGTGGCAGTATTACCTTGTCTAGTCAAGTAGGACAAGGAACTACAGTTACAGTCAGCTTACCAAAGCGACTTACTACTAATTGAGTAGGTAAGTGAGAATAAACGTCACTATTTTCTATCATGATGCGCGACCTCAAACAAAAAATGGTGCAGACAGTTTAGAAGATTCTCTTCTCGAAGGACTGCAAATTACACCGCAACAGATTTTTCAACAAGCAGGAATTACCTGAATCGTGAGTACTAGTATCAAAATCATAACTGCCATGTCAGTATGGAGTTGACATGGCAGCGATTAAATTAACGATCAATTTATGCTTTAACTGCGCCTCCTAGTCTAATGATGGTTACAGCCGCCTTGCTGATTGTGGTGGTGATGACCATTACCGTGGGCACAGCCTTGCAAATCCTGGTTCATTAGGCTTTCACTCATTTCTTTGAAGGATTCATCTACAGGTTTTAAGCCAATCCAAGCATCGAGTTTTTCTACATCAAAGCCTACCTCACGGTGATCGCCTACTTCAATCAAAGGACGGCGAATGAGCAAAGGTTCTTTCAGCATTAACAACAAAGCGGTTTCTTCATTGGTATTTTCGGGAACCACCTCACCAGATTTTACCTTTGGGGCAGAACGATTAAACCATTCCGCTACGGGGCGATCGCCAAAAAATGAGCGTAAGCGTTCAACTGTCCAAGGTTCTGTTAATAGGCTGTATGCTACTACCTCATGACCAGCAGCTGTTAATAAAACTTTTTGCCTAGTACCATTTTTACAGCCTGGTTTTTCATAGAAAATTACTCTTGCCATTCAACTGCCTCCTAATTATTAATTCGTAATTCGTAATTCGTAATTACAACTACTGTAGAGACGCACCATAGTGTGTCTTTACATAGATTTTGGCTTCGGAGCTTACGCAGTTAAAAAATGTTGTAAGCATGGTGTTAAAACTTTTTAGCACTATGTTTAACTGGATCGAACTCGAATCTTTCTTTCGGATCGGTTTCCCCATAAACATTAAAAGTCACAGTTGGTTCGTCACCTACTGCTTGTACACTGTGAATTGCTCCAGGAGTGAAGCTCACAATATCTCCTGGAGATAAGATTATTTCACCCGTAAGTTCAATTTTGTCCTCTGATTCTGGGGTGCGATCGCGTCGCCAAAAAGTATTTTTTTCCTGACCTTTTAACACGGCGACCACTCCCCACGTCCCATGATTATGAATGTTTGAGATAGTTCCCGGTGCAAATGTTACTGTTTGCACAGTTAGGGGAAAACCTAACTCATCATATAGGAGTAAAACAGAAGTTCCCGTTTTGGGAGAAGGCTCTAAATATTGACTTCTTACCCAGTAGGAATTCACAATCAAACGCCTTACAAGCATTCTGATTTCTAGCAGACTACTGGATTCATCGTCCACGCCATTGAGAACATCTTCTACTTCGGTTAGAAACCGATAAAGACGATAATTCTCTCTTAATAAATCCCATGCTCTGACAGATTTACAGACTTGATAATGACCGTCTTCAGTTACCAGCCAATCCCTACCTTTCATAACCTTTAAAATTTCAGTTGAGAAGATTGTGGTAAGAGAAATATTGGCGCAGGGTATTGAGAGCCAACATTATCATAATTGGGAATGCTGACAGGAGATATGGGAACAGTAGAAGGAAGAGGGTTACTAGGAAGACTAGATGAAATGGAAAGAGGATGGTAAAAAGTATTCATGACTGTTGGTTGATGACTGTTGGCTGATTAATCTTCTTCTGGCGGACGTGTCAAAATATCTAGGAGAATTCCAGCTCCAAAATCGTTCTTTTGGTCAATGTCTTTGACTCTGATGCTTATTTCTTTCGCCTGTTCTATTTCTCCTAATTTTGCTAATACTAATCCAGCAGCAGCATAAGCATTTAAATACAACCTGATTTTTGGTTCTTCTCGCCGATTAACTAATATAGCCTGGAGGAGATACCAATTATCAGGAAATTGCTCTTCTTCTTTAATTTTATCTAAAACTTTGACTGCTGTTTGTAGCGCAAGTAAATAATTATTTTTATAATAGAAAAATCTATAAGCTGCTACCAAAACCTCTGTATTTCCATCAGATTTAGATAAAGCTTGTTGAATATACTTTTCTGATTCTGAGGTGTTTTCCCAGTTTTTTGCTGCTAATATTAGTAACTTTTTGATATCTTCTGGAACCTCAAACCAGGAGAATCGATTGGCATCAACTTGCATAATCTTTTGGGGAGTAGGGAGTAGGGAGTAGGGATAAGGGAGAAATAATAACTACTCTTCCCTGTTCCCTATTCCCTGTTTAAAACAAAGTGAGAATGTAGACTAAGGTGAAAAGAACAATCCAGATGATGTCTACGAAGTGCCAGTAAATTTCTGCCATTTCGATGCCAGTATGTTTGGTCGCGGAATAGTGATTGGGACGACGCGATCGCCACAATACTCCTAATATCAATAACAGTCCCACAAAAACGTGCAAACCGTGGAACCCAGTCATGATATAAAAGCAGTTGGCGAAGACGTTGGTGGTCAAACCATATCCTAAAGTTGCGTACTCATAAGCCTGACCAAGTAAGAAAATTGCCCCCATGATTGCGGTAACAATGTACCACCGCCGCATTCCTTTGACATCATTCTTTTTAATCGCCGTATCACCCCAGTGGATGACGAAACTGCTGGATACCAGAATGATGGTGTTAATTGTGGGCAATAACAGTTCTACTTCGGTTCCTTCTGGAGGCCAAGCTGCTGTACTGCCTCTAAAGAACAAGTAAGTAGCAAAAAACCCTCCAAACATCAGAGATTCCGAGACTAGGAACGTTAACAGTCCCCATACTCTTAAATCTGGATGGTGTTCTTCGTGATGTTCGCTCGTGGTCGCTATGGTCATATTGTTGACCTAATGAATAAATGTCTAATAATGGTCAGGTAAAGACGCGATTGATCGCGTCTCTACAATGTTTGCCTTATCTAAGCACTAGCTTCTGGTGTGGCTGCTGGCTGTACTTCTGCGTGACCGTAGTCGTAAGGGCCATGAGTGACAACGGGTAACACTTCCCAGTTTTCGATGAGGGGTGGCGAGCTGGTTGTCCATTCTAAGGTCAAAGCTTGCCAAGGATTATCACCCGCTAGCTTGCCTTTGCTCCAACTGTAGATGATGTTGATCGCAAAGGGAATTACCGATAGCCCTAAGACAAATGAACCAAAGGTACAAAGCTGATTGAGGTCGATAAATTGCGGGTCATACATGGCAACTCGTCGGGGCATTCCTTGCAAGCCCAACTCGTGCATGGGTAGGAAGGTGAGGTTGGTGCCGATGAAGGTGAGGGCAAAGTGAATTTGACCCCAGGTTTCATTCAGTTTCCGTCCGGTCATTTTGGGGAACCAGTGATAGATACCGGCATAGATGCCAAACACGGAACCGCCAAATAGAACGTAGTGGAAATGCCCGACTACATAATAGGTGTCGTGGACGTGAACATCAAAGGGGGCTGTTCCCATTGTCACGCCGCTTAAGCCGCCCATAACAAACATGGATAACAAGCCAATGGCGAAGAGCATGGCACTGGTGAAGCGGATTTTACCACCCCACAGGGTAGCAACCCAGCCAAAAATCTTCACGCCAGTGGGAACGGCAACAATTAGGGTAGAGATGGTGAAGAACATCCGCATCCAACCGGGTGTACCGCTGGTAAACATGTGGTGTACCCAGACGAACAAACCGACGACGCAGATTGCCAAACTTGAATAAGCGATCGCTTTATAACCAAAAATTGGCTTCCGGGCGTGAACGGGAATCACTTCGGACATGATGCCGAAGATGGGCAGAATCATCAAATATACTGCGGGGTGGGAATAAAACCAGAACAGATGTTGGTAAATAACGACGTTACCGCCTGCATCTGGTTTAAAGAAGGAAGTCCCAAAGTTGAGGTCAAACAACAACAGTATTAAACCCGCAGCTAACACTGGGGTGGAAAGCAGTGCCAAAACTGAAGTTGCTAGGATTGCCCAACAAAATAAGGGCAGCTGATCCCATTTCATGCTGGGAACCTTCATCATCAGGATGGTGATCACAAAGTTCAGCGAACCCAAAATTGAGGAAGTTCCCACCAAGACGATCGCTAATATCCACATTGTTTGAGCGATGGGCGCTGTTACCAAGCTCAAAGGTGGGTAAGCTGTCCAACCTGATTGCGAACCGCCAAAGATGAAACTACCTAGTATTAACGCACCGGCTGGCGGGTTTAACCAAAAGGCGATCGCGTTCAGCTTCGGGAAAGCCATATCCCTAGCACCGATCATCAGTGGCACTAGATAGTTACCAAATCCCCCAATCGCACTAGGGACAATCCATAAGAAAATCATGATTGTCCCGTGATTGGTCATGAAAGCGTTATACAGATTAGGGTCTAGCACATCTGCATCTGGTGTTGCTAGTTCGGCACGGATAGCGATCGCCATCAGTCCACCGATGAGATAGAACACAAACGCCGTCACTAGGTATTGGATACCAATAACTTTGTGGTCAATATTAAACGTGAAGTAGTCGTACCATTTCCACGCCTTGGGATGAGAGGTGTGGGCAACAGCCGTTGGGGGTTTATTTTCTTCTGGTGGCGTGTTCCGTGGAAATTCTACTTGTGTCATATTTTTGTCCTTTGTCCTTTGTCAGTTGTTAGTTTTTTGCCACTGACCACTGACTACAGACGCGATTAATCGCGTCTCTACTACTGACCATTGACTAATGACTCTAGAGTTGCTGCACTAATCCCCATATGATGAGCATGAGGTGCAAGAAACTCTGATGTTGATAAGTCGGCTGGATTGCTTGCAACGATTTGTTGGGGGTCTTGCTTTTGAGCAACTTGATTTTCAGTCAGCCAGCTATCAAACTCTTCTGGTGTGTGGACAACTACTTGTGTCCGCATGGAACCGTGATAACCGCCACACAGTTCAGCACAAACTACGGGATATGTACCCGGTTTGGTGGCGACAAATCGCAGTTCTGTAGGGATACCAGGAAGCGCATCTTGCTTCAACCGGAAATTTGGTACCCAGAATGAGTGAATTACATCGTCTGCGGAAAGGTTGAGTTGCACGTCAGCACCAACGGGAACATGCAATTCCCCAGAACTGATACCAGTTTCCGGATAGTTAAATAGCCAGGCGTATTGTATGCCTTTAACATCGACAACCAAGTCGGCTGGTTTGCCTAGGGTTTTGGGAGTTGCGCCAATGCCAATTGCTGGGGCTGTTGTGGCTTCGGAGGTATCATTCAGAGTAGCTGCGAGAGCGGTTCCCGGCATATGGGCAACATGAGCCGAAGAATGGGGATGACTCCCTGGTTCAAAGCCTCCCATTCGGTTAAAAACATCGACACTGTAGATGCCTAATACAAGGACAATCAGTGATGGGATTGCCGTCCAAAAGATTTCTAAAGGAACGTTACCTTCTACTCGCACGCCATCACTATCATCTCCTCGACGGCGACGATACTTAATCAAAAAAATCAGAATGGTTCCTTCTACAACCAGAAATAGGGCAATGGCGATGGTAAACATGATGTTGAAAAATCCGTCTACCAAAGGTGCTTGTTGCGATGCTTGTACTGGCAGTAGAGTGTGATTTTGCCCAATCCAAACGCTGATAGCTGTGACTACTATCCCAGCGACCAGAGTCCATAGTGAAACAGGAATTTGTTCCATACATGCTACCTGCTCTGTAAAACGTCTTTATACGTGTGATTTTCGGCTTTTAAGTATTAGGTAATGGTTGTTAGGTATTAAGTCTTGGGAAAAACTCATTTTCTAATCCCCAATCCCTATTCTTGGCTACTGACTTTTAGATTTTCACAGGGCAGCTTTTTCTTTTCACTTATTATTTTTCTATCTCACAGTTATAAAAATTGGGGGAATTTTCCAGATCTTTTCACATCCTTACCCCCAATAAATCACAATATATTTTAACTCCTATGGCAAAGGAGCTTTTTGGTTACAAAAAAGCTACGTTCTACAAGAGTACACCGTTAGTCTTAATATTGACCAAGCTATATTAGCAGCAAGTATGAATTTGTTAATAACTAACAATTTGTGATTTACGGTTCTGTTTACTGCGAACTTTGTGTTGAGATTCGCTAAGTATCTATTATTCCCCTCTAATTACCTTGCCTAGCACATTCATGCTTTTTTCTAACAGTGCCCCATGTAAAAATAATAACTTTGAACAATTCTAAAAAACCTTAATTGTTCAATTCCGCATGGCTGTAGCAGTTCTTAGGACAAATCCGCGCACAAGCTTCACAACCAATACAGTTTTCTGGAGTAGCAACTACCATTACTTTCCGTTCGATTTCTTCATCATCTTCGTCTTCTACAAATTCTCCTTCTTCGTTGAGTGCTTTCAAATCCAACACACTATAACCACAGACTTTCATACATCTGCCACAGCCGATACATTTGTCTTTGTCAATTGCTTGAGCAAATTTTGGTGTCCAAGTCTTTCCTCCAAATGTTACTCCTGTTAGTGTTGCCATCATTAACTCCTTGGCAGTTATGCCTACAATTTTGTTGGTGCTTTAATCATCATCCTAACCTAATCTCATTCTCTTGTTTTGATGTCAATCAATTAATTTTCAACTAATCAAATTTTGATGACTTTATGAAAAAAAATCGTAATTTTCTAAGTTTTAAATTCTAAATAACACTTTTTATCAATAATTATTGAGTAAATTTTACTAACAAGACGCTTATTTTACATGATTCGCATTATCCCAGGTCTTATAAAGCTTATCTGACTAGCCGACTTATGCTTAGGCGATAATAAATACATGTGTCAGCACATACAAATAATTTTTTGTTGGTTATCTATATGCAGTCAACAGTAATCCTATAAATAATGAGATTATGTTTCAAGTTTTCAATCCGCACAAAAAATGTAATTACAATAGTATTTGCCTATACAATTTATCCGTTGAGCTATGAAAGTTGCATGTTTTAAGCTGAGATTAGGCAAAGCAATAATACTCAATTAACCTCTTATTCAGTTGTCTATATAATTTTTATCAAAGCATGAATTATCGATTGATATAAATGCAACTGAGGCAGTCAAGTTAAGTTATAAAGGAAATGTAACGTTTATAGCAGAATATTAAATAGTGTTAAATATTAAAATTATTAATAAATCGCATAAAGCTTAATTGTAATAGGCGTAAACACTCGTTAAAAAGACTTTAGGTAAGATTTCTCAGTCAAATAGAAAAGGTTAGTAAGCTAAATATTTATTCAAATATAAAGAAATACTTCTAAGCTCATTGTGAACAAACTTATTGAAATCTTTATGAAAAGTATAGTTAATAAAGAAGTGATATTAGGCTCAGTTTAAAAGCCTGAAATAGCTTCCAATTGGATGGGAAGTCTGAAGATGAATGTGGGGAATGATGACAGCAAGAAAAGATTATTCTTGCTACGGAGATAATGTGGTAGCGAATGATAAATAAGAGGACACATCCAGGGGAAACCTGAGCCAGACATCTCAACGATTAGAGTGGGAACTAGCCCTATGCCTTATACAATTCCTAACAACAGTTGCGTTGGATGTGACAACTGCCGTCCCCAATGTCCTACGGGTGCAATCAAACTAGAAAACGATGAATACTGGATCGATCCTTGTCTTTGTAACAACTGCGAAGGCTATTATCCGGAACCGCAATGTGTAATAGCTTGTCCGACAAAATCTCCGATGCCTTGGCAGGCGAAAAAGGGGAGATGTAAAGTTGAACCGAGAGACGCTACCAGCTCAGATTTATTTTCCAATGGTAAGAGTAACCCATTTGCTTCTGCGATCGCAATTTGGGAAGCTTGCAACGTATTGGCACAACGTACATCTTTGAACTGGCAAACCGATGCTGAAGGTTACTTGTGTTATGGCCGACAAGTCAAACAAGGTCGGGGAGCGATCGCTTTTCACATCCAAGATCCATGTAAAGTTAGCGATCGCGTCACAGACTTAGCAGCAATTGAAGAACTTGACATTAGAGCTGCTTGCATTCATTTGATATTTGCAGCTCATGCTACAGCTTTAGAGCAACCTTGGGAACAGGAATTTGCGATCGACGAACGCCAAATTGAGAAATATTTAGGCTTAGAGAAACGCAAAGACCTAAGTAAAAATGCCAAGCTAGCTTTAATGAAAAACATCGTGCAACAAACTTGCTCGTTAATCGTTTCCATTGACTGGCCCCAACAAGGTCGAGTTCAAGGATTCTCAGTTAAACAGAGCCGCTTGTGGCACTTGGTAGACATTCAGCACCACTTTCAAGAAGACAACATGGGGTGCAAATATTTAGTCGGACTAACTTTTAAAGTCAGAGCAGGGATATGGGCCCAGTATTTCTCAAACAAACAAGCATGTAAAGAGCGTACTGGATTCTATCAATACGGTAGTCTACCCAAAACGCTGTTAACTACTGTAATGAGCATTTGGCAGCAACATGAAGGAGCAGTCAGACTAATGCTGTGGTTGCTGTTTAAAACTAAAATGGGTAAAGAACAACGCATCACAGTTCCTACCTTACTACGCATCGCTTACGGTGAAGAAAAAGTCGCCCTTGCTGCCAGACAACGAGAAGAACGTAAACGTTTGCTGCGAACATTTGAAAATGATTTAGAAGTTCTCAATCATCTTGGCATTAAACCAATTTTCGATCCTGTAACTTACCCACCAGAAATTCAACCATTGTGGGCCAAGTTAACGGGTATTCCAGAAGATCCAGATGAAGCATTAGAATTTTGGATTAATGATGGTGGTGGTGAAAACCGTCTCACAGATACAGGCCCTCGTGGCAAGTGGAATCTGTTGATGAATGCACGAATTTTATCTTTTGAACTACCGCCAGAATGGGAACAACAAAACTCTGAATCTGAGAAAAAGCAGCGGCGAACTATCAAGTCTAGAAGAAAGCCTAAAACCACAGGTGATTTACTTGGCGAACAGATTTTGCAAGCGCGGCAAAATTTGAAACTTTCTCAGCGGGAATTGGCAAAGCTCACAGGTAAAAGTCAAAGCTGGATTCGAGATGTAGAAAATGGTCGGTTAAAAGCCAAGTTAGAAGACCAAGTACTGTTACGAAAAGTCCTAAATATTGCTTAATTGAAATCTGCAACTATAGATACACGCTGATAATTATCCCCATCATCAGCGTGCATCAGTAGTTGCATGACAACACTTTTGTCTTCTGACGAAAAGGAACAGAGCAACCTTTGCTAATTTCTAACTTTTAGATTAATCATGTCCAACTGAAGTAAGAGGGTTAAGTTTAGGGACTCATCACAATAAGTAGTTATACATTCTAGTGAGGACAATGTATGAAACGCTTAGCATCTATTGTGATGGCTTTATTTTTAGGAACAGCTAATGTTGGAGTTGTTTGTTTGGACTCCCAAGCTGCACCAAGAAGGCAAACTTCTCCAACGCGAGTTTACCGTCAAAATCGTCTAAGACCTCATTCTTCGCGTTATAACCGTCGCGGATATACACAAAATCGAGTGCGGCGTGGTCAAGAGCGTATTTCACCCCGTACAACTCCTCGCCCAGTATATCGTTAGCGCTTCTCCCTTTCTGAAACTTTTGGTATCCTTGCCTAACTCTGCAAAGACTTTTAAGAGATACGCTCACCTACCACCGATATATAGTCTGTTTATGAGCAGATAGTTCAGACAATCATTATTTAATATGCCCTAACATCTTCTTCAACGATATGTTAAGGTGTTTTTCTTTCTATTATTGTGCCACTTTGGCTAGCAATATCGAGTTCTGACCAAAGCGCTACATGACAATCTTCACACTCAACGATCGCTATAAATTATCGTATTAACAGTTTTCTGCCCATAGTTGAATCAACCAATCTGCTGGCATGAAGTTATCAATCTCGATATGAACTGCGATCGCAGTTAATGTATTATGCTTGTGAGCAAAAGTGGCGATCGCCATCCCACCAATTTTACTGATAACTAACCACACCTGTGTGTCCTACGACTTGCGGTGCATCAACCTTTAACCCCATTTGCTCATAACGCACAGTTAAAGTTGGCTGACCTAAACCTATCTCAGAAAAAGGACTTTCGGCAAAGACTTCCAACTGAGAACCAATCAAACCCAACAGAGATTCACATTCAAAAGGAAACATCAGCAAATCAGCACTCTTTGCACTGAAACTAGACGCGCTGAACCGTTGTCGCCACGCAAAATTTTGTTGATTGTAATTTAAGCTACACAGCAGTTGGTTTCCCCGACGCACAGTGACACGCTTTTCTTGTTCCCAAGTAAATTCTGCTAGTTCCTTGGGTAGTCCCCAAATTTCTTGACCACCAGCCACTGAATCAGCATTATCTACATAAATGTGGGAAACCCAAGCGCCTATTTTACCTCGATAATTCACGACAGCAGGCGCAACAATTAATTCACTGTACTCCAGTATTGAGCCTGAACCGTAACAGGATAAATAAACGCTTCCAAGGGTTTTACCGGGCCATACAGGGATAATCTTGAACTCAGCAGGGATAAGATGGCGCGATCGCTCAATATCGACCAAATGCAGAGTTTGGATAGCGTAGCCTTGAAGTTTCCAAGGTGCTGGTGGATATGACATAAAAAAATTGAGAGTTAAAAGCTACAGGAATCTGACATCTCTTAATTACGAATTACGAATTAAAATAACTCCTAACTCCTTAAAAAAAAATCCCCACCCAGGCAAATGCTTGGATGGGAAATATTGAGTAGGGAAGTTGTCGTCTTCCCTACACTATTGGAGGAATTATTTGTTGTCACTCTCAGTGAAATCTGCGTCAATCACATCATCACCGCTACCAGAGGAGGTAGAAGAACCGCTATCTTGAGGGCCAGGGCCAGCAGCAGCGTCGCCACCAGCTTGTTGATAGATGTTGCTACCAACAGCGAACAGTGCTTGTTGCAGTTCTGGAGTCAGCTTTTTAATTTGCTCGTCATCTTCTTTAGCAACCGCTTCGCGCAGTTCTTTCACCAAACCTTCAACTTTGGTTTTGTCAGCTTCGGGAACTTTATCGCCCAATTCTTGAAGTTGCTTCTCGGCTTGGTATGCCAAAGAGTCAGCTTGGTTTTTACGTTCAATTTTCTCGCGGCGATCTTTGTCAGTAGAAGCATTTTGTTCGGCTTCTCTGACCATCCGATCAACATCAGTTTTATCTAGGGTGGAAGCACCAGTAATGCTGATGGACTGTTCTTTACCAGTACCTTTATCCTTAGCGGTGACATTCAGGATACCGTTGGCATCAATGTCGAATACAACTTCGATTTGGGGTACACCGCGTGGTGCTGGAGGAATGCCATCGAGGCGGAAGGTTCCCAAACTCTTGTTATCGTTGGCAAATTCCCGTTCGCCTTGGAGGACGTGAATTTCTACGTTGGTTTGTCCATCCACAGCGGTAGAGAAGACTTCCGACTTCTTGGTAGGAATTGTCGTGTTGCGGGGGATAATCTTGGTCATCACACCGCCCAAAGTTTCTACACCCAATGACAGTGGTGTTACGTCTAACAGCAAGATACCGGACACTTCATTGTTCAGTACCCCTGCTTGAATAGCTGCACCGACTGCCACAACTTCATCAGGGTTGACGCTTTGGTTAGGATCTCTACCCAATAACTGCTTCACTAACTGTTGTACAGCGGGAATACGGGTAGAACCACCAACTAATACTACCTCGTCAATGTCACTTTTGCTCAACTTGGCATCTCGTAGCGCATTCTCAACAGGAATACGAGAACGGTCAATTAAGTCAGAGCAGAGTTCTTCAAACTTGGCACGAGTTAAGGTTGTATCCAGGTGCTTTGGCCCGTCTTGGGTAGCGGTGATAAATGGCAGGTTAATTTCCGCTTGGGTGACGCTAGAAAGCTCAATTTTCGCTTTTTCTGCGGCTTCCGTCAGACGTTGCAAAGCTTGCTTATCTTTCCGTAAATCGATGCCTTCGTCTTTTCTGAATTGTTCAGCTAAGTAGTCAACGATTTTCTTATCGAAGTCATCACCACCAAGGTGGGTATCACCAGAAGTAGCTAACACTTCAAATACGCCATCACCGACTTCTAGGATGGATACGTCGAAAGTACCACCACCTAAGTCAAATACAAGAATGGTTTCGTTGCTCTTCCTATCAAAGCCATATGCCAGAGAAGCAGCGGTAGGCTCGTTAATAATCCGCAGAACTTCAATCCCGGCAATTTTGCCAGCATCTTTGGTGGCTTGCCGCTGCGAGTCGTTGAAGTATGCCGGAACAGTGATTACAGCTTGGGTTACGGTTTCACCAAGGTATTTACTAGCATCTTCTACTAGTTTGCGGAGAACTTGGGCAGAAATTTCTTCTGGAGCAAATTGCTTACCTGCGCCTGGAGAATCCAGCTTGACATTACCGCCGCTGCTCAACACTTTGTAAGAAACTTCGGTGGTTTCCTTAGTGACTTCATCGAAGCGTCGTCCGATAAAGCGTTTGACGGAGTAAAAGGTATTTTCCGGGTTCATCACCGCTTGGCGCTTGGCGATTTGACCAACTAAGCGATCGCCGTTTTTCGCAAATGCAACCACTGACGGTGTTGTCCGAAAACCTTCTGCGTTAGCAATAACCGTGGGTTTACCACCTTCCATCACTGCTACGCAGGAGTTAGTCGTACCTAAGTCAATTCCAACTACTTTTGCCATTTTAGGTGCTGGCTCCGTATAACTACAAATGAATGGGAATATAAAGAACTAAATCTTGAACCAACCGATTGAAGAAAGCAGTCATTTCAGCATCAATAACCTTTTCTTCGGCTTTGCTGGGGTTGAGACTCCAGGTTATGCTGATATATATACTGAGCTTATATAGCCAGTCCATGAAGGGTGGTTTCCCGAACCCTTGATGGGACGGTTAATCTTAAAGATTGCGTTTAGTTGGTTCATGGATTGATTTGCTTTCACTCTGTCTAATTTATGAGAATTAATACCATGAGTAATTAGGGTGAACCGTATCATCAAAGTGGTGTTTGCCGTCTTTAGGAGTAATAAATCATAGAGTTACTGAGGCCAGACAGGCATCAAAAGCAGCGATCGCTCTAATAATTCCGTGAAATCTCAGTTAAACCACAGATATTTATCAACAGAGCATTTTGTATTATTCATGTAATAAAATTGTATTTAGAAAATGCTAGCTCCATGTTGATGAGGTCTGTAGTTTAATTCGCATTAAATTCAGTAGTTATGCCTGCTGCGATCGCATTTTCTTATTTTTCATTTTTAATTGTTTATGCTTTGTATGGGCATGTTAGCTGAACAAAACAAATCCATCGTGCTTCAAATGTATAAGTCCTTTGACCAAGGTAATTTAGAGCTAGCGCAGGAATTTCTCGCCTCGAATTTTATCGCTCATATACCTGGTGCTACCGAGCCACTTAATCGTGACACCTTCGTGCAAAACGTACTCATGGTATTCCGCTGTGCCTTCCCTGATGGGATTCATACCTTTGAAGACACGATCGCCGAAACAGATAAAGTCGTAACACGGGGAACATTCAGTGGCACTCATCACGGAGAACTACAGGGCATTCCTCCCACAGGCAAGCGAGTCACGATTCCATTCTTTCATATCGATCGCATCGTAGATGGTAAACTCGTGGAACACTGGGGACAAAGTGACTTACTAAGCTTGATGCAACAAGTTGGAATAGTTCTACTACCAGGGCCAGGTCTGATTACACGAAAATTATATTTTGCGATCGCTTCCATTACACATAAATTCAATAGACAAGCATATTAAGCTAAATAAATATCATTATTGTTATTAAGTTTAATAATTTTATTATGGTTACTCTGTCACCTACTCTTAAAGTTAGACTCTCCCAACCCCTAAAAATCGGCTCTTTTGAAGTTAAAAGCCGAGTTCTTCAATCGCCTTTATCTGGGGTGACAGATATGGTGTTTCGCCGCTTAGTACGTCGCTATGCACCAGATTCGATGATGTATACGGAAATGGTTAATGCTACGGGGTTGCACTACGTCAAGCAGCTACCCAAAATTATGGAGGTAGACCCCAACGAAAGACCAATCAGCATTCAGCTGTTTGACTGTCGTCCAGATTTTTTGGCTGAAGCAGCAGTCAAGGCAGTGGCTGAAGGTGCTGATACTGTTGATATCAATATGGGGTGTCCGGTAAATAAAATTACCAAAAATGGCGGTGGTTCTTCATTATTGCGACAACCAGAAGTGGCTGAAGCAATTGTGCGGGAAGTGGTGAAAGCTGTTGATGTACCAGTGACAGTTAAAACCCGCATTGGCTGGAATGACAAAGAAATCACGATTCTCGACTTTGCCAAGCGGATGGAGGATGCTGGGGCAAAAATGATTACAGTACACGGACGCACCCGCGCCCAAGGGTACAATGGCAATGCCCGCTGGGAATGGATTGCTCGTGTGAAGGAAGTGCTTTCTATCCCGGTGATTGGCAATGGCGATATATTCTCGGTTGAAGCGGCGGTGAAATGTCTAGAGCAAACTAATGCTGACGGGGTAATGTGTTCCCGTGGAACTTTGGGTTATCCCTTTTTGGTGGGAGAAATCGATCGCTTCCTAAAAACCGGGGAAATTTTACCACCACCAACGCCAATTCAGCGCTTGGAATGTGCCAGAGACCATTTACAAGCTTTGTGGGAATATAAAGGCGATCGCGGTGTGCGTCAAGCCCGCAAGCACATGACTTGGTATGCTAAAGGTTTTGTTGGTGCTGCCGATTTGCGCGGACAATTAAGTGTCATTGAAACAGTCCAGCAAGGTTTGGATTTGATTGACAAGGCAATTGAACAGTTAACTCATGGTTATGAACCAGTAGAAGAAGCAACTAATTTTCAAGTTGCGTGATACATTTGTTACTGATAGATTTCTGGGTTGACACAATAAGGCAGACGATC
This sequence comes from Dendronalium sp. ChiSLP03b, assembly GCF_034531165.2. Classification (NCBI taxonomy): domain Bacteria; kingdom Bacillati; phylum Cyanobacteriota; class Cyanophyceae; order Nostocales; family Nostocaceae; genus Dendronalium; species Dendronalium sp. ChiSLP03b. Next base: position 50,240 of record NZ_JAVRBR020000158.1, read on the forward strand.
GCCTCTAAGTCCAGCAATCAAGTTTGCGATCGCCATCTTTGCCATCTTTGAGCGTGTCTGACGGCTGGCACTACCAATGTGGGGCGTAATAATTAAATTATCCAGAGTCAGCAACGGGCTATCATTAGGAATTGGTTCTGGTTCGGTCACGTCCACCGCAGCTGCCGCAATTTTACCATTTGCAAGCGCTCGATATAAGGAATCTGTGTCTACAACAGTTCCCCGTGCCGTATTAATTAGGATGGCTTCTGGCTTCATCAAATCGAACTGGCGATCGCTAAAAAGATGATAAGTGTCATCACCTCCAGGGGTATGAAGCGTTACAAAGTCCGACTCTTGGAGTAATTGTTCCAATGGTACAAACTCCACACCCAAGGAGTTTTCTAATTCCGGTTCCCATTGGTATGTACTCGCATACAGAATTCGCATATCAAAACCTTTTGCGCGACGGGCAACTGCTTGACCAATGCGACCAAAACCGACAATTCCCAAGGTAGCACCTGTGATGTTAGGCCCCAGTAGCAAATCCGGTTCCCAAGTTCGCCACAAACCTTTACGAGTAAAACGATCCGCCTCCACTACTCGCCGTGCTGCTGCCATCAGTAATGCCCAAGTGAAGTCCGCAGTAGCATCTGTCAACACATCAGGAGTATGCCCAACCGGAATCCGTCTTGCAGTAGCTGCTGCGACATCTATATTGTCGTAACCTACTGCAACTTGGCTGATGACTTTGAGATTTCCTGCTGCCATCAGTTGTTCATCAATTCGGTCAGTCAGCAAGCATAGCAATCCATCTATAGCTTTAACTTTTTTCAACAAAACATCATAGGGAGGTGGTTGGCGCTCTGTCCAAACTTCGACATTCGCAACCTGTTGCAGTTGCTCTAATCCGACGGGAAGGTGACGAGTGAGAAAAACTTGAGCTTCCGGCATGGTTGAGTTTTTTGATTTATTCTAGGGTGTAGGGTAAAACAGCAAGTAAACCAAAGGAACATTAAGAAATCTTACATAAATTTGCTGGGCAAAAGGTGTCTGACATCCTCAAGTCCAAAAAAGGAAGTATTAAACAGGCTCCACTTCCTGAAGAATCTCCTAGTTGGGATGAGTTTGGTGAAATGCTTTGGGAAGAAATTGAAGCGGGAGCAGAAGCAAATCAACCAGGCTTTAAAGTTATTCGCAAGTTGTTAAGCGATAAAAGATTTGACAAATGAAAAGTAATGGATTTGGTAAATTAGTTAGATTTTTAAATCAATTAGAACAAGAACGAATTAGTTACAGCCTAGCCCATCATCGGGATGAAGCCGTGATGGTGAATTTGGTGGTTCCTGGGGAGAGATGGGAAGTGGAATTTTTTGAGGATGGTTCGGTAGAAGTAGAACGATTTGTGAGTAATGGAGAAATTGATGGAGAAGAAGCTTTGACTCAGTTATTTACAATATATTCACAGCCAGAAAATAATTCTGCAAAATTCACTCAAAACACCAATTTCGCAAGCACAACCTGATATTGAACGTCTTGAAAATAGCAAGTGGGGAGGAGGAGAGAGTATTAACAACTGACCCTTCAGGTGACGCTCATGCGTCGCTAGCGCTGTGCGCTAAGAGCGCCCCGCTTCGCTAACGCTAACGTCAGTTGTTCATGGGGGAAACCACGGCAGGTGCTTTATGCCGGGTAACCCGTCCACCGCACTGCCGACCCAAGACCACACTGACTCACAACTGACAACATTGACTATATATAGCTAGCGAAAGCTGGCTTGATTTGTGTAGTTTCAAATTTCTTGATTGAGGAATAATCAGTTATCTCACAACCAACACTCTTAACATTAGCCAACATTAACTCATCGCGTTGATGCCAAACTGCAAATATTTTTTCTCTGCCATCATAAAATGTCTCTGGATCGATTTGATAAACCTGATTTTCTCGTTTTAGCTTTAAACCCAACAGATTTAATAGGCGGCTGAGTATTTTGATTGGCGAAACACTTTCTTTTCCCCTCACTAAATCAATATCCAGTACTCTTTTAATTTGTTTATCATGCTGAAACACCAATTCTTTCAGCAATATTAGATCGGTATCATTTTCAAGTAATTTTCTTTCTATTTCTAGAAATTGTAGCATTCCTAAAGCTCTCATCGCTTCAACTTTGAAGGTGTATGTTTTTAAATCGGGTAGAAAAACTTTTCCCTCACCCCAAGACAATTGCTGATGCCATTCTTGCCGATCCCTGAAGTGAAAATACTCACTTTCGTGGGTTAGATAATAGTGAATTAACAATTGAGAATAATAGCCTTTCTCATCTTGCAATTTTAGTAGAGGAGTGACTGCAATACCATACCTTTGCCTGAGAATGTATTTATGAATTTGGTTGCGTTCCTCATCAGTTAGAGAATGTTTGGCTAATAACTGCTCGTATTCTACGTAATCAATATCCCTAGCATTAGCTACGGTATTTGCAGTAACTAATTGATTTTGCTGTTTAATTTCTTTAATGTGACGTTTAATTTCTTTAGCTTTTTGTCGTTTATCTACCCAATCTTTTTGTACTTTGACAATTTCTAAAATCAACCTTTTACGAGTTTCTACATCACTAGGTTCAGTTGCTAAAAAGGCGAGTCTTAAGTCTCGAATAATATTATTATGAACAGCATTACTCCGTATCCAAATTTGATGACCATCTTCAACTAAACCATCTTGCATTGATTGGCGGTAAAGACGAATAGAAGCGTTTACCCTTGCAGACAACTTTGCCCAGGTACGCAAATGAATAGGGTCATATACTAACGGCAAATCTACATCTATTTTATGCAATGGGCTAAGCAAAGCTAGGTTTTCTTTTTGATTTTCCTGATACCAGTCAGACAGTAAGCGATAATTTGTACTACCACTGCCAATTAAGCCAATTCCTCGCTTCGCACACCAGACAATTCGCGGCACATCATCCCGTACTCTGGCTAATGCTTGTCGTGCTTCTGAGTCAGGAATCACTCCTTGAAAAATGCCATAAACACGGTCAAAATGCTGGACATCGATACTAATACCTGTACCAAGGCTAGGAGTGACAAAAACTGTATTGTATTCAGTAATTTTTTGATTGATAGCTGCTACAAAATCAGCTGCTGCATGACCTGGTGTGTTTGTCGTATGACTGCTAACTACTAGGGTTTTAGGAAATCGCTGCCGTAACTTTTCTAAACGTGCTTTGAGGTAACGTTCGATGGTTTCGCAACTGTAACGTCCAGAGCGACTATCGGTCGTAACATAACATTTACGCCCAGCAAGTAAATCTACCTCCAGTTGATGAATTAGCGGTGTTGGGTTAGGGGAATCATAAAAAGTCACATCCCAACCTCGCTGTGGTTTCCATTGATTCACAACCACCCAAGGCGTTATTTTAATTCCTGCTAATCCCTGCAAATATTCTAAAGATACATCTGATAAATCAGCATCTTGGGCAATTACTAATCCTCCAGTTCGCAAAACTGTAGAAATTAGTTGCTGAAATAATTTTAAAATTCTAACACGTTTATGTTTACAAGTATTACTATTGAGTAAATGCCACAACGATTGCTCTACTTCATCTAAAATTACTACCGCACCTTGCCAATCTTCAGGGTTAATTCTCCAAAGAGAATCAATACACAACCCAAAAGATTTGCTAATTGGTAATGAATAATTCCTAATTGGGTATTCAGATTCTTCTATGTCCGATTGTCCATGTCCTATTCCCCATTGAATACCAATTTTTTCACACAAAAACTTTCCTAATTGGATTCTATGAGTAATTAATAAGATGGGTCGATTAATACTTTTTGCTTGATTAACAAGGGCTTGCAATCCTGTGGTTTTACCTGTTCCTTTTGCTGATTTGACTCCCACTAGTCCAGAAGTAGGGAAAGATATTGCCTCTAAATAGGGACGGTTAAGAGTAAGTGCAGCCGGAATGGTTAACTCGGTATGGAGTTTGATTTGGGCAAGATAAATTTCTAAATCAACGCTTTGGCGATAAATCTTTTCAAAAGTGTTTGCACCTTTGGCAACAATAAATTCATCAACACCTTTTTCTATTCCTGGAAGTTCGATAACTTTCACAGGACATTTTTTAGCTTGGAACAAACAACCAAGTTGAGAAATAGCATTATTTATCGCGGCAATTTTTTTTGGTTGAGTTTCAAAGTCAAAACAAATATAAAAGGTACGTTTTGTAATCGCAAATACCGCTAAGTCAGGAATAAGTTGGCGACTAGTAACTTTGCCAAATTTATCTTTGACAACCCGATAACCGCTGGTAATTCCAGGAATTGCGATCGCAGCATATCCTTGTGATAATAATGCCGCTGCTTTCTTGACTCCCTCGCAGATAATTACCGGGATGTTATGTTCCATCACCCATTGCCAAAAACCCACAGCTTCGCCATTAGAGTCAATGCTGATATCGCTGGGCATTGCCAGATTATAACGCTGGGAGACTTGCTGCCAGATTTGTAGTGTCACCCGCAGACAAAACACCCGTGTTGGCGTACTGGGGGGATGTTCGTACTTAATGGACTTGCCTTTATCGTTCATTCGGGGTTGGTTTGGCTTAAAACACCCCCATTCCATGAATTGCCAATTCTTTAGAGGATCTAGTCCAGAACACCACCAACCGCCTGCCGCAACATGGGTGTAACGCTGTAACCAACCACTTTTAACCATGCCAGTGTTGGTGCGAGGGAGATGCTCAGAAATTAATAAATACTCATAAGCGGTTGTATCTTGGAGAGACTTAAAATTAAGCTGCACCAAGTTTAAATTGATACCACTGCTCTTGACTAATTCCTCAAGATGTTGGGGCTGTAAATAGTGCAGATGCATGGGGCGAACCGCGAACGGAATACGATGGATTTAAAATTTACCATGCATTTACTCTTTTGTTATAGAAGATATTATGAGGGTTTACTGTTACTTTTTTTACTTCGTTCCAGGAGATACATCGGTGAATGGTAAAGGGAGTTGTTTTGTATAACTGTGTTGATGAAGTAATAACCTTGTACTGTGATATTTAATTACTGTAAATTTTTATTTATCAGTAAATTTTCTAAGTAGACTGATTAACACATCTGCGGAAATTTAACAATCAGGCTTTGTTAGGATGAGTAGACAAACAGTAGCTTACGTTTATACATAAGTATTTGAGAAATTGTAACAATAGTAACAGAAGTCATCTGGCTAGTTATAAAAAGGGAGTGTGGACTAGCTACCAATGCAACTTCGTCTTAGTGCCTTTATGGTTGAAAAAATATTTTTGAACTACTGACAAGGTTGGATAAATTTAATACTGCCTAAACTGAGACTGTGTACTTCAAGCAGTATAATGTCGCGTGATTCTACTCACTACACTACGACACCCGCACATGAAAAGCTCCAAGAAACGTTGGTTGCGTAAGGGATTCAAAATCACCGTAGTTATGCTGCTAGTGCTGGGACTGTCGCTTGTCGGATTTGCCACTTACACTATCAGGCGTTCCTTTCCTGTAGAAACTGGGGCAATTCAACTGCCTGGAATTAAGGCTGAAGTTACAGTCCAGCGGGATAAATGGGGAATTCCCGACATTTACGCCACTAACTCCCACGATTTATTCATGGCACAGGGTTATATTCATGCCCAAGACCGTTTCTGGCAAATGGATTTTTGGCGACACATCGGTTCTGGGCGACTGGCAGAAATGTTTGGTTCTTCTCAGATAGATACTGACAAATATCTGCGAACAATGGGTTGGGCAAGAGTGGCGCAGCAAGAAATCCTACAAATGGATGCAGAAATGAAAGCCAACTTGCAAGCCTACGCGGATGGTGTGAATGCTTATTTGGCAGAACGTCAAGGAAGCGCCCTCAGTCTAGAATATGCTGTGCTGCAATTACTCAATTCTGGATACAAACCAGAACCTTGGCAACCGCTACACTCAGTAACTTGGGGCAAGGTGATGGCTTATGACTTGGGGAGAAATTTAGATCGCGAAATTGAACGTACTATCCTGCTCAAAACTCTCACTCCTGCTCAAGTAGAGGAACTGTTCCCGCTTTATCCTCAAGACCTGCCAGTGATTTTACCTGAGTTTCCAAAAGAGAAAACAGGGCAGGAGGACGATCTTGAACAGCCACCATTGATTGCATCTGATATTCAGGAAGTAGATGAAGTAATCACCCCTGCTTTAGAGTCAATTACCAAGCCAATGATGGCTTTGGAACAACTCATCGGTTCTACAGGAGTGAATGTTGGCTCGAACAACTGGGTGATATCAGGTCAGCGCACAGAAACGGGCAAGCCTATCTTGGCAAATGACCCTCACCTAGCAGTGCAATTACCCTCTATCTGGTACGAGGTTGGTTTGCACTGTACGCTCAAGAGTGCAGAATGTCCTTACAACGTTACTGGCTTTTCCTTTGCGGGAATGCTAGGAGTGATTATTGGCAATAGCGATCGCCTTGCCTGGGGTGTGACTAATATACAATCCGATGTGATGGATTTATATATTGAGAAAATCAACCCAAAAAATCCCAATCAATACGAAGTCAATGGCAAATGGGTAAATATGCAAGTTGTGCCAGAGACAATTCAAATTGCAGGCAGTCAGCCGATTGTGCAAACAGTACGTTACACCCGACATGGCCCAATTCTCTCGGATGTTTCACCAAATTTGCAGCAATTTAACCAAAATCAAAAAGTTGAAATACCACAAAACTATGCCGTTGCCTTACGCTGGACAGCCTTAGAACCTTCAAAACTAGCCTATTCAATTCTCCAGATGAATCGCGCTCAAAACTGGCAGGAGTTCCGCACTGCTGCTAGCAACTTTGATATTGCTGCCCAAAACTTGGTCTATGCTGACATAGAAGGCAACATCGGCTATCAAATGCCTGGGAAATTGCCCATTCGGACAAAAGGGAATGGGCGCTATCCTGTTCCTGGCTGGATAGATGAATACGAGTGGCAAGGCTATATTGACTTTGAGCAGTTGCCCAAAAGTTTTAATCCGCCCCAAGGTTATATTGTGACTGCCAACAATTTGGTAGCTAAAGATTATCCTTATCTAATCACTACAGACTGGGTTTATGGCTACCGGGCACAGCGCATTGTGGAGATGATTGCACAGCAAACCGAACCGATTTCCCTTAAGGATGTGCAGCAGATGCAAGGTGACAACCGCAATTTGAATGCACAGATCCTTGTACCACTGCTAAAAGCTATTTCTCTGAATAATCCCCGCTTGGAAGCAGCTCGAAAACTACTGCTAGATTGGAATTTGCAATTAGAAATGACATCCCCTGTGGCTGCTTTGTTTGAAGTATTTTGGAAACACTTGCTTGCAGATACCTTTCACGACCAATTGCCTGGTGAGTACTTTCCCGATGGCGGCGATCGCTGGTACGCTGTAGTGCAAAATCTCCTCAAACAGCCAAATAGTTTCTGGTGGGATAATCATCAAACACCAAAAGTTGAAAACCGCGACCAAATCTTACAGCAAGCTTTCAGCAAAGCTGTGGAGGAACTAGAACGAATTCAAAGCAAAGACCCGAAAAACTGGAACTGGGGAAAGCTGCATACAATCACTTTTCGTAATGCCACCTTGGGTAAATCTGGAGTTGCACCAATTGAAGCTTTGTTTAATCGTGGTGCTTTTGCTACTGCTGGCAATGGCGAAACCGTGAATGCTAACCGCTGGAGAGCAAACAAATCTTCTTTTGAAGTGACTGATATTCCTGCTATGCGAATGATAGTAGATTTGGGAAATCTAGATAACTCACTAGCTATTCATGCGCCTGGACAATCAGGACATGCTTTCCATCAACATTACACAGATATGGTTGACTCTTGGCGCAAGATTGAATATCACCCAATGTGGCAACAAAAGACGATGGTAGGCAATAATGCTGCAACATTGAGATTGATTCCCAAATCAGCAGATTGATATATTATCGCGATCGCTCCAGGACGGACACCAATCTATAATTTTAATTTTTATTAACTTAGTATAATTTCATACCAATTAGCAGGAGTATGAAGTATAACGTATCAGGGCTGACAGAAATTTAGCAGCAAAAATAAAGACTCTTGCGGGAAAGTTATAACTTTTTACTTCAAAAGGTATTTTTGCCAAGCACCTATTTCTTCTGCCCAGTTTTCTAAGAATATAGTGGGAGATAATAAAACAGATGCAACACGTCTTTCAAAAAACTGTGATGCTTTCAACAACTGCTGCGATCGCATTACTAGTTACGGGTTGTGGAGAAAGTAAGGTTTCTCAATGTAACAAAATAGTAAAGATTGCGAATCAAGCAGCTACGATAGGTCAAGAATTTGGCAAAAATCCCAAGCCTCAACAAGGTTCTAAATCCTTAACTGAAGTTGCTGGTAAGATAGACCAAGTTGCCAATGACATGAAAGCGGTAGAAGTTAAAGATGAAAAACTACAAGGCTTTCAGGGACGTTTTCTCACACTCTATCAGGACACCAGCAAAGGATTGCGTGATGCCGCAGGTGCTTTGGATAAAAAGAATTTCAAAGCCGCTAATGGCTATTTAGCATCCCTGAAAAAGAGTACTAGTCAAGAAACTGCAATAGTTCAGGAAATTAATACCTATTGCTCTGGCAAATAATCAATTTCGCGCCGAGCTTCATACCAAATATAGCGGTTAAATTTGGCTGAAATACAAGTTAGTAGTCATCGCTTTAGCGATTCGATCGTCTTGATTTATTACACTCAATTGCAAACTGCTATATTTGATTTATTTTTATGAAAAATTTTCCTTTCAAATTTTTGTAGGTGGAAATACTGTTACCAGTTTTTCAATCGTGACGGTTTTATGAAGTAGCTTTTGAAAGCTGTTTTGCTAGAATTCTGGCAGTGTTTTTAGTCTTATTGGTCTTGTTGACAATGCTTGACCTATCTTTTTCTACTGTAAAAGCTTCATTCTCCGATATCTCAACCCCTCTTCACTCTGTCATATCTATGGCTTTGGTCTGGATTGTACAATTCTCTTGCTAGCATTAATAGGCTTGACCCTCATCTATGGGTGACTCGATCTATGGGTGGCAATGTAATCAGGAGAATAACTATCAATGAACTTGGATAAACCTTCTCAAGGTGGAACTTCCGAAGAATGTGCCGTTAGAGTCATGGAGACAGTTCCATTAGTAATGCGGTTTATCCGATCCCAGATGCGTGCTCATAATGCTGCTTTTCTTTCTATACCTCAGTTGCGATCGCTAGCATTTATTAACCGCAATCCTGGTGCTTCATTATCTGGCTTGGCAGAGCATCTCGGTGTTACCTCTGCTACGGCATCAGCGACAATAGAACGGCTAGTACAACGCAACTTAGTAGAACGCTATCACCATCCTCAAGAACGACGGCGGATAGTCCTCAATCTCACCGAGGAAGGTAAGTATCATCTTCAGCAATCCCAAGCTTATACGCGCGCTCATATCGCTGACATGCTCAAGGATATGACAGATGAAGAACTTTCTCACATTGAAGAAGGTTTAGCTCTATTAAAAAATGTCTTCGAGCAAACGGAATTCAACTCCTAAAAACACTGAGGTTACACCACACGATTCCTTTGCTACTCTGAGGTTTAAAGAATAAATTGCCTCAAACAATACTAATGCTGAAGAATTATGAAGCTTGAAGTCAGCAATATCAATGCTGCGATCGCATTTTCGAGGTCTGAATCTCAGTCGTGCTTGGATGCTAGAGGGCATCATTTCTGGATTACCTGCTGACGATTCCCGACTTGGTGCGCTCCATTCTACTGCTACTTTACATTGTCAAAGTGGGTTGATAAATGTTGCAAATGACCATTATTCTAGTAGTCATTGGTTGGAGACTTTTGCAGTTTATCTTCTGACTACTCGTGGGCTGTGTGGGTAGTTGATTGTAGAAGTTCACGCACTCGAACAAATTGTTGGAGTTTGAACATAGTTTTTTACTTTGTTTCAGTCTTGCTAAAATTTTCAATGTGAATGAAAATAAAACCTAATTTACAACTATTTCTAAAAATATCTATCTTTCCATTATTCTTGATTCAGCACTCAACCTTATGACTCCAACTTTACTTGGTCGCTGGCAAACTCGATTATTACTATTTGCCACTGTGGGTGTATTAGTATCCTTGCCCTTTGCAATAGGCTTAATTGGCCCTGGTGCCAACTCTGTCTATTTTTGGATACTCGGCTACGTCGCCATTTTTGGTCTGGGTTGGGATGTGCTTTATGACTATATACAAAAATTCCGTTGGGATAGAGATTGGCCCGCAGCTTATCAACTTTTAGCTGGTATTTGGGAATTAGTATTTGTCTTCTGTGGAATAAAACTTTTTGGCTTCTTACCAATACCTCTACCTAAAGAGGAACTGCCGCTAGGAGTTTTTTTATTCCACTACAGTATTGTTTGGCTAGCAGTTTTTATTGTGTCACAAAGTCTCATGCGAATTATTTTCCTACGTTGGCGTTTCCGAGGTGGGCAGTGGTTGTAGAAATTTTGTGAAGTAAGGACAAATTCAAGGAGTAGAAAAAGGAGAGACATTCAGGATCAAATAGAGATCATGCCCCAAAAATTTCGGGTGGCTGCATAACCTGCTCAATTGATAAGGATGATTTGTTCTCAAGCTGTTGTAATTTTAAGGAGGTAATTTGAGATTTTGGATGGTGGATTTATAAAGTAGAGGTGTTTAAAATTTTGTATAAGTAAAGTATCGATCGCCTGCTGAGTAGGTGATTCTTCTTGAGCACATACAAAAATGCAATTTTGTGTGACAATTTCTTCCAATCCCATCTAATAACCTCAAAACTCTTGAAATCACGAACTTAACGTAAACATTTATTTAGCAGAAGTCAGTATGCCGCTATCCTGGCTTATATTTAAAAACATTTTTCTAACTTAGGCATCTTACTTCGTCAATTGGCGTAAATTTTGATATCTCAGATGTCCTCTGAGATGTATTAATACAATATCCTGACCGTGTGGGTGTTAGATGGTATATTGTGAAATATTACAGTGTAAATTTGTACACAAAGTTAAAAATTATCGGAAATAATATAAAATACAATACAAATAACTCCTGCAATGTCCAATTTTGATAGGAAATTCAGCGCTGTTGCACTGAGTAGACACAATGCTAGGTACAATTTTAGACAAGCGCTATAGAATTATTCAACAACTGGGTAAAGGTGGGTTTGGCGAAACATACCTTGCTGAAGACATCCGCAGAATGGAGAGGCAGTGTGTCGTCAAGCGTTTGCAGCCAACCAGCAAAGATCCATACACATTGCGAGAGGCAAAGCTGTTTTTTGATTCTGAAGCAAGAACCTTAGCAAAGTTGGGACAACATGACCAAATTCCCGATATTCTCGACTACTTTGAGGAGAATGAAGAATTTTATTTAGTTCAGGAATTGGTTGAAGGTAATTCTCTCAATCAAGAAATGATACCTACTCAACCCCCAGCAGAAACTGAGGTAATTGGCATAATTTCAGATGTGTTAAATGTCTTGAGTTATGTACACCAGTGTCAGGTGATTCACCGTGACATTAAACCTAGTAATTTGATGCGGCGGTATAAAGATAGAAAAATAGTTTTAATTGATTTTGGAGCCGTCAAGCAAGTTCACACGCAATATGTAAATTCACAAGGGCAAACAACTTTTTCGCGGGTGATTGGTACGCCAGGTTATATGCCTAACGAACAAGCCGGAGGTAGACCGCGCTTTTGTAGCGATATTTATTCTTTAGGCATAGTGACGATTGAAGCCTTGACAGGCTTACATCCCAGTCAATTACAAGAAGATCCCCGTACGGGTGAAATTATTTGGCACGAATATGCAAAGGTTAGTCCTCAGTTAACAGTAATTATAGACAAGATGGTGCGATCGCACTTTAGCGATCGCTATCAATCTACAGACGAAGTACTCCATGACTTAAAAAACTTACAATTTCCTCCAGAACCACCACCTCCACCACCGCCTAATAATAAGAAGTTAGTACTCATTAGTGCTTTTCTGGTATTGGGATTAGGTGCATTTGGAGGAATTAGATATTTCGGACTGCATCCCAATCAGGCTGACAACTTCTTTAACCAAGGATTAGAAAAGGTTGAAAAAGAAGATTGGAAAGGAGCGATCGCCGCTTTTGATAAAGCTATTGGGATCGATCCCAAGAATGGTGAAGTCTATTTAAATAGAGGTAATGCCCAGTCTCAACTCAAAGAGCCGCAAAAAGCAATTGACGATTATAACCAAGCACTCACCTATTTAGAACAAGATGTTGCTGGTATTGGTGTTCAATGGCAAATCAGCGAAGAAACCAAGTTACTTACAGTTACTAACGTCTATGAAAAAACTTCTGCCTTCGAGGGAGGGTTGAAAGCAGGCGATCGCATTCTCGCAATTGATGGTCAATCTACCAAAGGCAAAACTGTCAGCAATGCTGTGAAGCTGATTCGTAGTGGGAAAGTGGGTACTCCTGTCACCTTGGACATTACCCGCACTACCGGCGGTGAGTTCAAGCTAACGCTGAACCGAGTAAGCATTCCCAATAGCGATCGCGCCTCTGCGTACTACAACCGAGGTAAAGCCAATTCAGAGCTAGGCAATAAACAAAAGGCAATTGATGATTACACAGAAGCGATTAATATTAATCCTAACGATACTGATGCTTACTACAAACGCGGGATTATTCGCTCTGAGTTAGGTAATAAACAAGACGCTATTAATGACTATACAGAAGTTATTCGACTCAATTCCAATTATGCTGATGCCTACTTCAAGCGGGGTTTCATTCGCTATGAATTAGGCAATATCTCAAAAGCAATTGAGGATTATACAGAAGTTATTCGGATTAATCCTAATAATGATGCTGCCTTCTATAATCGGGGTGTTGCCCGCCACGACCAAGGCAACAAGCAAGATGCAATTGAGGATTATACAAAAGCAATACAAATTAATCCTAACTATACAAATGCTTACATCAACCGAGGCAATGCTCTCGGAAATAAACAAGAAGCGATCGCAGATTATACTCAAGCCATTGCAATTAATCCTAATTATGGCCTTCCCTACTATAACAGAGGTGTTGTTCGAGGGGCTTTAGGAAATGATCGAGAAGCGATCGCAGATTATACGCAAGCTATTCGTCTTGAACCTAATCGTGCTGATGCCTACTACAACCGGGGGAATGCCCGCTTTCGTCTCGAAGATAAACAAAGTGCGATTGCAGATTTGCAAAAAGCGGCAGAACTTTATCAGCAACAAGGCAAGCAAGATCTTTACCAAAAAACACTCAGCCGTATTAGTCAACTGAGCGTAATTAAAAATTAAAAAAGCCTTATTTATAGGCTACTATTCGCCTGGGTAAAGCTACATATGTACAATTAATTTGAAATAAGTTAAAGCAGCTTTTGAACAGCATCACTGAACTGCTCGTAAGCAGAAACTCCTATGATGCTTTCTACTAAGTTTCCATCTTTGAAAAATAAAACTGCTGGAATACTACGAAGACCAAATCTTTTAAAAACTGGTTTATTGTTATCAATGTCTATCTTAACAACCTTAGCACTATCTTGAAATTCTTCAGCAAGTTGATCCATTAGCGGACTAACAAGGCGACAAGGACCACACCAAGTAGCAGTAAAATCAACAACAACAACTTTCTCTTCAGTTAAAAGAGCATCAAATTCACTTTCTTCAACGTAAGCAACCGTATCAGTAGACATTATTTAATTTTCCAACGTGAAACTAAAATTTTAGTAAAAAGCTAACTATACAAACTATACTTCCTTTTGAGCATTGAGTTTAATAATTGCCTGTAAGTAGCCGTCATGACGAATTCCTCATGACGGCTACTTAGCAGAAAATTCTCTTCAACAAACAGACGCAAAGACAAATCAGGTAGGGATTGTGTGACCCCACCTGAATTTAAGGTGCTGAATCAAGGTTTCAGCAGGGTATTCAGATATTTTCGATTTCACAAAGCAAGAATCATCTAGGATTAATGTGCCGTCTAGTTCCCCATCCTGGATTGACTATGGCAGCTAAATCTTCTTCAGATAATTTGTCAATCTCACTGTTCAGTTCTTCGGCAGTGAATTCATAGCCACGTTCTTGAGCAATCTTAATAAAAGCTTCTGGGTTAGCTGTTGCTTTGAGTCTTTGCTGTAGTGCTTGATCTTTTTTTACAGCTTGAAAAAGTCTGGCAGCATTTTGCTGTGTCATGACAGTCTGTCTCCTGTTTCAAATATCAGGTTTGAATGTAGTGATTCGATTCCTGTGGATTCATCAAATTCTGTCAAGAATTTCTAGATTTATAGTTTTGATTTTAAAACAAACGAGAAAAACGTGCTGATTATGACAAAAAAATATAACTTTTAGGGTGATAATGTGCTATTTCGTAAAGTTAAGTTTTAAGACAGTAGCAATATTTAGTTAAAATAGATTGCTTCGATTGGGAATAGCGCGTGCAAGCTCTTACTGACGGAAAATAAAATATCTCAGGGCTATTTCAGAGTGCGATCGCGCCTTTGCTACCATCTTGCAACCGCTAATTTTAATCAGCTTGATGAAAATTACAGTCATCTTTACGAAGAATCGTAGCTAAAACAAAGATTAGCTACGATTCCAAGTGTTAGTTAGGCAGGAATTAACACTGTATCAATGACATGGATTACACCGTTATCAGCAGCAACATCTGGTGTTGCAACAGTCGCATCATTTATTTTGACACCATTAGAAGCGTCAATTTTCACGTCCGATCCTTCAACAGTAGTAGCTGACTTCAGCTTAACTACGTCGGATGATAACACTTTGCCTGAAACAACGTGATAAGTGAGGATCTTCTTCAGCTTGGGAATGTCTTTCAGTAATGCATCTACTGTACCTGCTGGAAGTTTAGCAAATGCTTCATCTGTAGGCGCAAAAACAGTGAATGGGCCGGCACCTTTGAGGGTATCAACTAGCCCAGCAGCCTTAACGGCAGCAACTAAAGTGTTAAAGGAGCCAGCATTTACAGCGGTATCAACTATGTCAGCCATGTGTTTTGATTAATTTCTGTACATTTCGTTACAAATGTAATCTTTCTTCACAGTAAATGGTATCTACCCTTAGACATAATGCTTCATCAAAAAATTGCAAATAGCAAAAACACTGGTATTGCCTATAGCATTTTTTACCAGTGTTATAAATAAAAATCTTCACCTCAGCGGACAGGTATAGTTTTTAGCTATGGTTTGTCTGTCAACTCATAAAATCTCGATGGGCAGCTACAAGCATCTGTGCTTGCCTTAAAACGTTGCCAAATAAATAAGTAGGAATCTGCCAGGCTGCAACAGTAACTTCTTTAGTGATATCCTGCACACTAATTGCGATTAATTCATGGTCTAGTGGCTCTCCTTCAACTGCACCAGACCAAGTAAAAGCTAATAAGAAATCATCGTATCCAGGTAAGGATGCAACCAGGCATTCTTCTGGCGCTGCCTGGCAATTAATCCCGTATTCATTTGCAAGTGCTACTAGTTTTTGGAAGTTCTTTAAATTCGTCATTTGTCTTTTGCTTTACATCAACAGCGGCTACTATCAAATTTTCTTAACTGGTGAAGATTTAAATGTTTGCTTGGGTTTGAGAGTTCTTAAGTTTTTATCAAAGTTGACCCATAAATTTTACTGCGAATGCTTTAGTGTCATTAGCAACAATTGCTACCGTTCTACAAAAGTTTGATTACCTGCTTTTTTGGCGAAGTCTATTGACCAAAAGCCTCTAGTACTCGACTAATCCAAAATAGCCAAGCGATCGCAATGACTGTAAATATTTTTGTACATCTACTTAGTCGGTGGAAACAGTTATAGTCTAAACTCCGTTATTTTCGCCACAGGTATATTACACAAATCTCTCATGCAGGTGTCTTTGCGGAATAAGAAATAATACTGATGTAGCGATAATTGCAGCATCCGAGTTTACTTTTAATTTTGGCTAGTACGCAGAGCAAATCTGAAGTAGAGGAGAAATTATTCAATCCAGAGACGCGAAATTTCGCTCTTGTACAATTGCTGTTATTTACTCTGGACTTAAAGATTGCTATATTTGCCTTTCGCAATCCTGCCATTTCTTAGAAAGGAATTCAAATGTCGAATTTTGAGCTAGTGCTGAAGCTATTACTCCAGTTAACTGTTATTTTGGTAGCTTGTCGGTTGGTAACTTTTGTTGGGCGACGCTACCTTGGGCAAACCGATGTTGTTTGCGAAATGATTGCTGGTGTCATGTTGGGCCCATCATTGTTTGGTTTAATCGCCCCTGATTTACAACAATGGCTGTTTCCCAAGGTTCCAATTTTGCTTGCCACAGGAGCAAAGATTCCTAATCCATCAATGTCAATTCTCTTTGCCGTCAGTCAAATTGGGTTAGTAATTTATATGTTCTTGATTGGCTTAGAGTTTAATACCGATTTGATTAAGCAGCGAATCAAGAGTGCAGGTTTAGTTTCTGGGGCGGGGATACTTGCACCATTTACTTTAGGTGCAGCCGCAGCTTTTTTATTGTATGGCAAAGCTGAACTCTTTAAAGAAGGGGTGACTCCTTGGGCAGCAGCCTTATATCTAGGCGCTTCTATGTCAATTACGGCATTTCCGATGTTAGCCCGGATGCTGTACGAGCGTGGTATTGCTAAAACTCGCTTTGGAACTCTGGCATTAGCAGCAGGTTCCATAGATGATGCAACTGCATGGTGTTTGCTGGCTATTGTACTAGCAAGCCTAAAAGCCAATGCAAGTATTGCCGCTCTTGCTATTGGTGGTGGTATTGGCTACGTACTACTTTCAGTTTTTGTTGGCCGTTCAGCATTGAGCATTTTTACTCGCATGACAAAACGTGAGGGTGGCGTTAGTATCCAAACTCTGACTTTAGTATTAATTGTTTTAATGTTCAGTTCCTGGTTAACTGATGCAGTTGGTATCTATGCAGTATTTGGTGCATTTATTTTAGGTACAGCAATGCCACGAGGCGAATTTGCAGAGCAAGTACGCGATCGCACTGAGTATTTGACTACTTCATTTCTACTGCCAATATTTTTTGTGTTCTCCGGACTCAATACTCAAATCGGATTGGTAAACACACCTGCTTTGTGGGCGATCGCGCTCTTAATTGTGCTAATAGCCATTCTCGGTAAAGGCATTGCTTGCATGTTGGCAGCAAAATTGGCGGGAGAAAATTGGCGAGACTCAGCAACTATTGGCGCTCTAATGAATGCTCGTGGTTTGATGGAGTTAATTATCCTTAACATTGGTCTTGAGCAAGGCGTAATCACCCCAACCTTATTCACTATTATGGTTATTATGGCAATTATTACTACGCTCATGGCATCACCGATAGTTGCCTTTTTGTTGCAAGGTACAAGCTATGCTAGTTCCACTTCAACAAATTTAAATTAAAGCTTGAAAGTTAAATCAGTACCGACAATTGGACTTTGGTTATAACTGCTGATTTTCTTGTAATAGTATTGAAGCGCTACTAAAAATCCAATACCTCAAAACTATTACCTATTTATGCTTCAATACTATTTATTTAAGAATTGTTTGTGACGATTTCACGCATCTCTAAACGTGCCATAGCATGTCCCTAAAGAGGTTAAGAAAAATCATCTTAGGTAAACCAGATAGTCACTTTTGAGGAAACCATGCACACAGTTATTCTTGTTCTGATTGAGGTGCTGATTGTTATTGGACTGTCACGGTTAGCAGGATTAGTATTCAAGTCAATTAAGCAACCGTTGGTCATTGGTGAGATTGTCGCTGGGATTATGCTCGGCCCCTCTTTATTTGGTTTAGTTGCTCCCCATTTAGCAGCTACCCTATTTCCAGCAGAAACTCTTCCTTTTTTAAATGTTTTGTCTCAGGTGGGACTAATATTTTTCATGTTTCTAATTGGGCTAGAGCTAAATCCCAAATATCTCAGCGGTCAGTTAGAAGTAGCAGTTTTAACTTCTCACGTCAGTATTTTAGTACCGTTTTCCTTAGGAACGCTGCTAGCGCTGTTACTTTATCCTCTGGTTTCCAATGCTAGTGTCTCGTTTACTGCCTTTGCCCTATTTCTAGGGGCCGCGATGTCGATTACAGCATTTCCAGTACTAGCTCGGATTATTACGGAGAATAATTTGCAAGGAACGCGCTTGGGAACATTAGCGCTAACTTGTGCGGCGGTAGATGATGTAACAGCTTGGTGCTTGTTGGCAGTAGCGATCGCTGTGGCTAAAGGAGGCAGTGTGATTAGTGCATTGCCTACCATTATCGAAAGCTTAGTTTACATCGTTTTCATCTTGACGGTGGGTCGTTGGTTCCTGCAACGCTTAGAGCGCCACTACCAGCGTACCAAACGCCTCAGCCAATTATTAGTAGCTTTAATTTACATGGCAGTGGTAGCTTCTGCCCTGATCACCGAAGTTATTGGTATTCATCTCATTTTTGGGGCATTTCTACTGGGCGCAGCCATGCCCAAAAATGCAGACTTAGTTAGAGAATTAGCAGAAAAAACAGAAGATTTTGTCCTGGTATTTCTACTGCCAGTGTTTTTTGCCTACAGTGGTTTGCGGACGCAAATTGGCTTGCTTAACAGTCCTGATTTGTGGCTTTTATGTGCATTGGTTTTAGCAGTGGCGATCGCTGGCAAGTATATTGGCACTTATGTAGCAGCTCGTGTCAGTGGAATTAATAACCGAGAAGCCTCGGCACTTGGTTGGTTAATGAATACTCGCGGTTTGACCGAGCTGATTGTCCTCAATATTGGTCTGGAGTTAGGAGTAATCTCACCCTTGGTGTTTACCATGCTGGTGATTATGGCGTTGGTAACAACGTTTATGACCTCGCCACTGCTGGAATGGACATATCCGAAACGGCTGATCAGGTTAGATATAGTAGAGCCAGAACCGCAAGAAAAAATAGCTACCACAAATGATGGTGAATCTTCCCGTCCCTACCGAATTTTAGTGCCAGTAGCTAATCCTAGTACGCAAAAAGGCTTGCTACAGTTGGCAGTAGCCATTGCTCTCAACGACCAACAACCTGCCATTGTCAATCCTCTGAGCTTGATTGAATTAGAGGAAGACTATGCTTTTGAGAGTACTCCAGTTGAAGCTAACCGATTAATTGCCCAGCGTCGAGCGCAGCTAGAAGACCTAATTAATACTCTAGAACCGCCGATAATACGGTCTTATGTGCATCCCATCGTTCGTACATCCAGCAATGTCGCGAGGGAAACCGCAGAGATTGCTAAAATCGAACAACCCGATTTAATTCTTGTAGGATGGCATCGCCCAGCATTCAGTAACAATCGCTTAGGTGGACGAGTCGGGCAAATTCTCAGCACTGCACCAGTAGATGTAGCAGTGTTTGTCGATCGGGGAGGAGAGCAATTAGAAAAGTTACTAGTTCCCTACTCAGCAAATATCCATGATGATTTGGCACTGATACTAGCTCTCAGACTGTTAATTAATCGTGACACCTCTATGTTGCAAATTTTACAGGTGGTTGCAGAAAATCACATCCAGGATGAATTGAGTTACGATCTGCACGCAATGATTAGGCAATTGCCAACCAGTGTACGCGATCGCATTGAAATCAAGATTGTCGAAGCCACAGAGCCAATTCAAGCTGTAGTCGCAGCCTCAGAAGGTGTTGACCTCACTATTGCTGGTACCAGTCGCGCTTGGGGTATTGAGCGCCAAACCTTAGGACGCTACACAGATGCACTAGCCATCCAATGCCGCTCTTCACTGCTGATTACCCGCCGTTACAGTCAAATCACCTCTCACCTCGCTTCTGTACTTTCTGAGGTTAGCAATCCAAAATCAATACTCAGCAACTGAAACAATGAATCATTTCAACTTCAAATCCTTAGCTTTCTATGGAGTAGCAATAGGTTCAGTTCTACTATTGTTTAAAGTTGTCACGGCCTATGGAGAAAACAATCTCAAAGCTCCTCCTACAATTAACGGTCGTTATCGTCTGACGCTAGCTGAAAATTTCCCAAATTGTGCAAAATTAGCCCCCTTGATGTTAGACATTCAGCAATCAGGTATTTACTTGAATGCCTCTTTATTACCAGCAAACGCCAACGCAGACACGGAGGAACAACACTCTCTCACAGGTATCTTCAAAAATCAACAATCGAGTTTATCTGGAAAAGTTGACAGATACATCCTTTGTCATATCTCTGACACTCAAGGCGATCGTAACAAATTAGTCACAATCCAAATGCAACTGGTAGATCGAGGTAAGATTACTGGTCAATTAACTGTCAATGGTATTCCCCAAACTATAGGATTGACCGCAATGCTACAGGAAGCCCAAGAGGAATCACAGAAGTCAAAAAGCCACTGAAAGTACTGTAGACGCTTCTGCGGCTACTCTTCTCCTAACGGAGACGCTGCACGTAGCTTGCTTCCCCGCAGGGGTACGAGAACGCCTAAAGGCGAACCCGCCGGTTGGAGCCACTGCGTTGCGGAGCCAGTTACCTAGTGAGGCAGCGCAGTCTTGGGGGTTTCCCCCATGAGCGACTGCCGTTAGCGAGTCCTCTCCCAAGGGGAGACGCTACGCGACCGAGCGTCAAGGCTCTGCCGACTTGAGAGAACTGGCGTGGGGTTCCCCAGTTGAAGCAAGTGTCGTTGCTGAGTGAGGAATTCAGAGTTAGTTGTCAGCAGTTATATCTTCCCCTGCTCCTCTGCTCTCCTGCCTCTTGCACTGGCTCATTTTGCTTTTAACTTTTGATATTGGTCTTATTCATTACCAACTATTACCAAATGCCCGATTGCTCAAGATACAAGGGATAAAAATAATGTACAACGGACTGAAGACCAGGCAATTTTTCCAATGGAGCAAGCAGCTATTTGGCTTAAGCTTGTTTGGCTTGTATACAGCAATTGCCCTAGAAACTGGTACTAGTATTGCTGCGCCAGTAGCAAAGCTAGATGATTGGCGTTTTTCCCCAGAAGTTCTGCAACTGGAAATTACACTCTCAGCAGGTGCAATTCCTCAGTACTTTTATCTCTCCCAACCCCCTCGTCTGGTTGTAGATTTTCCAGATACCAAGTTAGGTTATGTTCCTACTAAACAAAATTATGCGGGAGCAATCCAAAGAATTCGCGTTTCCCAATTAAATGCCACCGTCACTCGCATTGTTCTGGATTTGGCAGCAGGGACATTTATAGATCCCAAGCAGATACAACTGCAACCCGTGTCTAAGCAAAACCCCACTCGCTGGGTGTTACGTCCTTTTATTTCTAGCTATAGTCGTCCCTCCATACAACCGGGAAACTCCCAGCCGTCACCCAACAACCTACCACCAAATTCTTATAACTACTACCCGCAACTGCCTAGTAACGTACCTCCAAGCCCAAACTACTCCCCGCAGCCCAGTAATTTGACCCCAAGTAACTACCTTCAGTTGCCCAGCACGCTACCAACAGCTACTAACCAGCAGCCCTTTGTCACTGTACCGCCCCTCGCTCCTAGCAACTCCTCTCAAGTACCTAGTTCTCTTCTTCCTCCACCTAGTTTCCCCAATCAACCCGGTAATTTTCAGAATACTCCTCCCACAGCAAATCCTGATTTTCCCGTCCCAACAGTCCCCAATGAGTATCCAACCCCAGGCGAACAAGATATTAAGGTGATTGAGTTTGGTCAACCCCTTCCTAAGCATAAATAATAGAATCATTCCAAGCAGTAAATCATCCCATTTGAAGTTATTAACAACCAACAATTACAATGGGATATTTTTGATTCGGAAGTCCCAACCTTGTGCAAATCTAGAATCTATCGGTTTCCTGAGATGGTGCAACCGCTCCTGGTTGAGCCATAAAGAAGTTTTGAGCTGCTTCGTTTTGGTAAATACACCTAATATCAGGCTTTTCACTATCCAAATTACCTGTAAAGCCAAAAGTATTCAGGCGATTCTTACATTCATTTACCTGTTGAGATGTCACAAGTTTGCGTTGCTCTAAAAGTGCCCAGTTATTTTGACGGAGAACACATCCAGGCCGCATATTTGGCTGAGCAACGTAGACATTAAAGGGATTGAGAGTCACAAACAGTCTGGCATCCATTACCATTGCACTGGCTCCATACTGCACGCAAATCTCAGGGTTTGGTGCTTTAGTATCAATGAACTCACGGGAAGCCACATTTGATGGGCTTAACGTAGTTGTAGAACTAAAAGCAATGCCTATTCCAATTCCCAAAACAAGCACTCCTGCCAAAATGGCAATTGTAGTGAAGTTAAACATCGGGGATTGGAAAGCAGAAGGTTTAGAAGTAGTAGCCGATCTACCAGTAGATTTACGTCTCATTTTCGCTGGATCAGTTTCACGCTTAAGAAAGCAGGGAGTGGTTTAACCTGTCCCTCTTTCAGTATGCCGATTCTTGACTGTAATTGCCTGTAACTTTCTAAAAATATTTTATTTAAATCACAAAACTAGCAAAGTTTACGATCTCAGGTTCCTGAGTAGAGTGTACCAATCATGCGATCGCTTTTTCTTTTTGGGTTAATGATAATTTTGTTTGCCATAAAGGCGATCGCACCTTGGCTGAGTATACAAAAGTAGCGATCGCCCCTAATCTTTAGTTAATTACACAGCTTGATAGCTAGCTGAGAATGTATCTTTGAGAGGTTGCCAACGAAAAGCGCGATCGCCACCCCTTTCGACAACCACCTTCACTCGTGGTTCCAAACTGGGCAAAGTTGTCAAAAACTCAACTTCCTGATCGGAAAGAATATGCCCTTCAATCATCCACAAGACCAGCCCCTTTGACTTTGGTGGTAGCTGTTCTAGGTGATAATTGACAAGTGGTGGCAAATAGTATGTATAACCTACTGCCGCGCCACTACCAGTACTTTTTTTACCCAGATGCGGTGGTCTGACTCCATGAACCCCTGTCAGATAAGCAGCCAAGTCGCCCAGCCCCCTAGCAGTAATATGAAGGGTGACATAGCCAGCTGTACGCAGTCGGCGTTGATACCGACCTTCAAAACCTCCTTCCAAAGGTACGTACACACCAACAGAGCCAAATTTTTCCAGATCGCGAATTAAACCATTGCCAGTGGTAATTAGTGCCATAGATTTTTGTCCTATCCCACCTAGATATCTCTATTATTGACCGTGAACTGAGAGATTAAGTTAGATAAACTTCACTCTTTAGTTTATCTGTGCCAACTCAAAGCCAAAAATCAGTATATAAATTCCTAGACAAAAATAAAGAAATGATTTATATTATTAGATTGTGACCAAACGTGCCTTTTAGACTGCCTTTTAACTGCAATTGTGAACTGGTGTTAGCACTAAGGCTGACGACTTAATTTAAAAGAGTCTAGACTAGTTCAAATGAGCAAGAGACTGGTAAACTAGAAAAGCTTTCCGGTCAACCTAGGAGCCGACGGCTAGAAAACTCCAGCCAATCCTCAGCTCCAAACTATGTTCACTCGTGTAGCCCACCTGAACAAACCAGGCAAAACCTTAAGCTGTTGTTTAAGGTATTTAGTGAAGTAGGAACTGAGCGATAATGTTGGTTTAAAGACATTGTATTAGCCTCAGTTAAAGGATACTGGGCGGTAAAACCCGCTTAAGTCCCACTACAGCAAGGCGATCGCCTTTAGTTGGGAAACCAACCAACAGGGATGCCTCCAAAAGTGCCATAGCAATTGCTTGGACGAAAGCATTGCTGCACAAAGCGCAAAGCTCTAAAGCATTGCCTTGATTCCAGAAGTTATTTCTTCCCATTGGGAAGACGCTTATGGCTGTTCTGGTGACCATGTGAGTGAAAGTAACCGGATTCACCAAGCAGTAAGGGTACATCTGTGTTCGTGAGAAGTTGGAGCAACAACTTCTGGAGGCTCGTCCACCCTCAAACGATGTTTACACAGCGTTTCTTATAGAGTCCGATTTCAAGGTCAGCAAGTAGATAAGGAGAACCAGTTACTGTGTCTGTAGGTATTCTCGGCACCAAGCTGGGCATGACCCAAGTGTTTGACGAAGCAGGAGTAGCAATTCCTGTAACTGTCATTCAAGCGGGCCCATGCACTGTTACACAAGTTAAAACGAAACAGACCGATGGTTACGCCGCCATTCAAGTTGGCTTTGGCGAAGTAAAACCAAAGGCATTAAACAGACCACTACTGGGTCACTTGGCCAAATCATCTGCCCCAGCATTGCGTCATTTAAATGAATATCACACAGATAGCTCTAGTGATTATGCTTTAGGTCAAGAGATTAAAGCAGATATTTTTAGTGCAGGTCAAATTGTAGATGTAGTCGGTACAAGTATCGGTCGCGGTTTTGCAGGCAACCAAAAGCGCAACAACTTTGGTCGCGGGCCCATGTCCCATGGTTCCAAAAACCACAGAGCGCCTGGTTCCATCGGCGCTGGTACAACACCAGGTCGTGTTTATCCAGGTAAACGGATGGCAGGGCGTTTGGGTGGTAGCCGCGTCACAATTCGCAAGCTGACTGTAGTGCGAGTTGATGCAGAACGCAACTTATTGCTAATTAAGGGAGCCATTCCTGGTAAACCAGGGTCCTTAGTGAATATTCTGCCTGCAAAGCAAGTTGGTAGTAAAAAATAGCTGTTAGCTGTCAGCGTCAGTAGAAAATATCAGGACAACTGACAAAAGACAACTGACAAAAGACAACTGACAACTGACAACTGACAAAGGACACAAAGATGGTAGAGAGTGTAGTTAAAAATTGGCAAGGAGAACAAGTCGGGCAGGCAACGCTCGAATTGCGAGTTGCAAAAGAAGAAACAGCGGCTCATATTGTTCACCGAGCCTTAGTAAGACAACAAACTAATGCTCGCCAAGGCACTGCCAGTACAAAAACTCGTGCCGAAGTTAGAGGCGGCGGTCGCAAACCTTGGCGGCAAAAAGGTACTGGTCGCGCTCGTGCAGGGTCTATTCGTTCACCGCTGTGGCGTGGTGGTGGTGTAATTTTTGGGCCAAAGCCCAGAGACTTTAACCTGAAGTTAAATCGCAAAGAGCGACGTTTAGCTCTGCGGACAGCACTAGTAAGCCGCATTGACGACTTGATAGTAGTAGAAGAATTTAGCAACGAGCTAACCCGCCCAAAAACCAAAGAATTGATCGCAGCACTAGCTCGTTGGGGCGCAGAACCAGAAAATAAAACACTGTTAATTTTGTCTGAGATTGCGGAGAACGTTTATTTATCAGCCCGCAATGTAGAAAATTTAAAGTTCATCGCAGCTGACCAGTTAAATGTTTATGATTTGCTGCACGCTGACAAGATTGTAGTTACAGCATCAGCACTAGAAAAAATTCAGGAGGTCTACAGTGCCTAACTTTGACCCCCGCAACCTTCCTGACTTAGTACGTCGCCCAATTGTCACAGAGAAGGCGACCATCCTGATGGAGCAGAATAAATACACCTTTGAAGTGACTCCAAAGGCAACCAAGCCAGAAATCAAAGCGGCAATTGAAGATTTGTTTCAGGTGAAGGTTGTAAAAATTAATACCGCATTACCACCACGCAAAAAGCGGCGAGTTGGTAAATTTATAGGTTTCAAGCCCCAATACAAGCGAGCTATTGTCACCGTCGCACCTGGGGACGAAGAGAAGATCAGACAAGTTCTATTCCCAGAAGTCTAAATCAAAGTTAGGAGTTAGGAGTTAAGAGTTAGGAGTTATGAATTATAAGTTACTACACTCAAAACTCATCACTCAAAACTTAAAATTCAAAACTCAGCACGGGCTCAACGCCCCGCCATCGCTAACAGCACTCAGCACTTAAAAATATGGGTACTCGTTCTTATCGCCCTTATACCCCAAGTACTCGCCAAGTTACTATCTCCGACTTTTCCGAAATCACGAAAACGGAGCCGGAGAAATCGCTAACGAAGTACGTACATCGTCCCAAAGGCCGCAATAATCAAGGGCGGATTACTAGCCGCCGTCGGGGTGGCGGACACAAACAACTTTATCGGATTATTGATTTTAAAAGAGATAAGCGTAGTATTCCTGCCACAGTTGCAGCTATTGAATACGATCCCAACCGTAATGCTCGCATTGCCCTTTTACATTATGAAGATGGCGAAAAGCGCTATATCCTTCAGCCCAATGGGTTAAAAGTTGGGACAAAAATTATTGCTGGGCCTGAGTCTCCTATTGAAGATGGCAATGCTTTGCCACTCTCGAATATTCCTTTAGGTACGAGCGTTCACAACGTAGAACTGACTCCTGGTAAAGGCGGTCAAATTGTACGTTCAGCGGGTGCTACAGCACAAGTTGTAGCAAAAGAAGGTAATTATGTGACCCTCAAGCTGCCTTCAGGAGAAGTCCGGCTGATTCGGCGGGAATGCTATGCCACCATTGGACAAGTAGGCAACACCGATGCCAGAAACTTGAGTGCAGGTAAAGCAGGGCGCAATCGCTGGAAGGGACGCCGTCCTAAGGTTAGAGGTAGTGTGATGAATCCCGTTGACCACCCCCACGGCGGTGGTGAAGGTAGAGCGCCTATCGGTAGGTCTGGGCCTGTAACACCTTGGGGTAAACCAGCCTTGGGTGCGAAGACACGTAAACGCAAAAAAGCCAGCAGTAAATTGATTGTGCGCCGTCGCCGCAAATCATCTAAACGCGGTCGTGGTGGTCGTGAATCTTAAAGAGTTGAGAGTTAGGAATTAAAAGTTATATCTAATTCCTCACTCCTGACTCCTCATTCCTAATTCTCAAATCCAAAATCAAACTATGGGTCGTTCTCTAAAAAAAGGTCCTTTCGTTGCCGATCATTTACTCAGCAAGATTGAAAAGCTGAATGATAGAAACGAAAAACAAGTTATCAAAACTTGGTCGAGAGCATCGACAATTTTGCCCCTGATGGTTGGACATACTATAGCTGTTCACAACGGACGGCAACACGTTCCGGTTTTTATCAATGAGCAGATGGTAGGACACAAGTTGGGTGAATTTGCCCCGACACGTACCTACAGAGGTCATGGAAAAAGTGACAAAAAAGCAGGGAGATAGTCATTAGTCATTAGTTCTTAGCCGATGACTGATGACTAATGACTAATGCCTAAAGGAGAAAATTATGGCTATTGATACTACTGAAGTAAAAGCGATCGCCCGTTTTATACGCATGTCTCCCTTTAAAGTGCGGCGCGTACTCGACCAAATTCGAGGGCGGTCATACCGAGAAGCACTGATTATCCTGGAATTCATGCCCTACAGAGCTACCGAACCAGTATTGAAACTTCTCAGAAGCGCTGCGGCCAATGCCGAGCATAACGCTGGGTTAGACCGGACTCAACTAATCATTTCCCAAGCATACGCAGATCAAGGCCCGGTGCTAAAACGGTTCCAACCTAGAGCCCAAGGACGAGCTTACCAGATTCGCAAGCCGACATGTCATATTACTTTAGCCGTTGCTGCTAATCCCGATGCTGAATAAGCATCCTGACATGAGAAACCGGGTAAAGTAATAAATTTTAGAGGAAGTATTTAGTGGGACAGAAAATTCATCCAGTTGGTTTTCGTCTGGGTATTACACAAGAACATCAATCCCGTTGGTTTGCCGTTCCTGACCGCTATCCAGAACTTCTCCAAGAAGACCATAAACTACGTAAATACATAGAACAAAAATTGGGCAGACTCGCTCAAAACAACGCCGGAATTTCTGAAGTTCGGATTGAGCGCAAAGCAGACCAAATAGACTTGGAAGTCCGCACGGCTCGCCCAGGTGTAGTAGTAGGCCGTGGTGGACAAGGTATCGAAGCATTGCGTACCGGACTCCAAGAACTTTTGGGTAGCAATCGCCAAATTCGCATCAACGTAGTTGAAGTACAGCGAGTTGATGCTGATGCATATCTAATTGCTGAATACATCGCTCAACAATTGGAACGCCGCGTTTCCTTTCGGCGGGTGGTCAGGCAAGCAATTCAGCGTGCCCAACGTGCCGGTATCCAAGGTATTAAAATCCAAGTCAGCGGCCGGCTCAACGGGGCAGAAATTGCCCGTACAGAGTGGACGCGTGAAGGTAGAGTACCTTTACATACCTTAAGGGCTGATATTGACTACTCGTACTGTACAGCCAAGACAGTTTACGGCATTTTGGGTATCAAAGTGTGGGTATTTAAGGGAGAAATTATTCCTGGACAGGAAGAAACTCCACCTCCACCAGCAGCACATGAGCGCGAGCGCGAACCCCGTCGCCGTCAACAACAACGCCGTCGCCAGCAATTTGAAGACCGTTCAAATGAAGGATAAAAGCGGACTGGTGACTGGTGACTGGGTAAGAATTACACCCAATCCCCAATCCCTAATCCCCAATCCCTAATCCCTAATCCTCAGTACCTAGTCATGTTAAGTCCTAGAAGAACTAAATTCCGCAAGCAACAGCGCGGACGGATGGAAGGTCTAGCCTTCCGTGGCAGTACCCTCAACTTTGGTGATTTTGCACTCCAAGCTCAAGAACCAGCCTGGATTACCTCTCGTCAAATTGAGGCTTCCCGTCGGGCAATGACCCGTTACATCCGTAGGGGCGGACAAATCTGGATTCGGGTTTTCCCTGACAAACCTGTAACTATGCGCCCCGCTGAAACCCGGATGGGTTCCGGTAAAGGTTCGCCGGAATTTTGGGTAGCAGTAGTCAAGCCTGGGCGAATTTTGTTTGAAATCGCTGGCGTTTCGGAAGAAGTCGCCCGTGAAGCTATGCGCTTGGCTTCATTTAAGCTGCCAATCAAAACCAAGTTTATTGTGCGCTCTCAGCCACAGGAGCAGGAGTAGGTTATGCCTCTTCCCAAGATTTCAGAAGCTAGAGAATTAAGTGACGACAAACTGGCTCAGGAAATTGTCGCCATTAAAAGACAATTATTTCAGTTGCGTTTGCAAAAAGCCACAAGACAGCTAGAGAAGCCCCACCAGTTCCGACACGCCCGACATCGCCTAGCCCAATTACTGACAGTAGAGGCAGAACGCAAACGGGCAGCAAGTCAACCGCCTCAAGAGTAAAAGTAGGAGATTATGGCAATCAAAGAACGAGTTGGCTTGGTAGTGAGCGACAAGATGCAAAAAACGGTGGTAGTTGCCGTGGAAAACCGCGCTCCCCATCCCAAGTACGGCAAGATTGTAGTTCAAACCCGGCGCTATAAAGCTCACGATGAAGAAAATCAGTGCAAAGTGGGCGATCGCGTTCGCATTCAGGAAACTAGACCCCTGAGTAAAACCAAGCGCTGGCAAGTCACAGAAGTCCTGAACGCCAAAGCTACAACTTAAATAGTTGTTATTTCTATAACAACTTCACAAGGGAGATTAATTGTGATTCAACCCCAAACCTACCTAAATGTCGCAGATAATAGCGGTGCCCGTAAACTTATGTGCATCCGCGTTTTAGGCGCAGGTAACAGCCGTTATGGTTTTATCGGCGACAAAATAATTGCCGTCGTCAAAGATGCCATCCCCAACATGGCTGTCAAAAAATCTGATGTTGTGGAAGCTGTGATTGTCCGCACTCGCCACAATATCCGTCGAGACAGCGGTATGACCATTCGCTTTGACGATAACGCTGCTGTAATCATCAACAAAGATGGTAACCCTAGAGGCACACGGGTCTTTGGTCCAGTTGCACGGGAACTGCGCGATAAAAACTTCACCAAAATTGTTTCTCTGGCTCCGGAGGTGCTGTAATGGCAACCAAACAGGATACGCCGAAAGTATTCCACAAAATGCACGTCAAAACTGGTGATACCGTGCAAGTAATTGCTGGCAAAGACAAAGGTAAAGTTGGTGAAGTGATTCAAGCACTGCCTCAACTCAGTAAAGTTATTGTCAAAGGTGTCAATATTAAAACTAAGCACGTGAAACCCCAGCAAGAAGGGGAATCGGGACGGATTGTCACCCAGGAGGCTCCTATTCATAGCTCCAATGTGATGCTCTATTCAACCAAACAAAACGTTGCTAGTCGCGTTTGCTATACCTTCACAGAGGAAGGCAAGAAAGTCAGAAAGCTCAAGAAAACTGGCGAAATTCTAGATAAATAGTTAGGAGTTAGGAGTTAAGAGTGAGAAATTAGAAATTAAATTTAAATAATCACTAATAGCTAATAATCTAGTAACTCATAACTCATAACTAAAAACTTTCCCTGACCAAGCCCAGGGATAATCAGGACAAAAAACTATGGCGACCACAAGACTCAAAACTTTATACCAAGAGACAATCGTCCCCAAACTGACTAATCAGTTTCAATATACCAACGTTCATCAAGTGCCGAAGTTGGTAAAAGTTACTATTAATAGAGGATTGGGGGAAGCGGCTCAAAATGCGAAGGCGCTGGAAGCGTCTTTAAATGAAATTGCGCTGATCACTGGTCAAAAACCAGTAGTGACACGGGCAAAAAAGGCGATCGCTGGCTTCAAAATTCGTCAAGGTATGCCTGTGGGCATCATGGTGACTCTGAGAGGCGAGAGGATGTATGCCTTTCTCGACCGACTAGTTAGCTTGTCACTGCCCAGAATTAGAGACTTTCGCGGCGTTAGTCCCAAAAGTTTTGACGGTCGCGGTAACTATACTCTAGGTGTGAGAGAACAGCTAATTTTTCCAGAAGTCGAGTACGACAGCATCGATCAAATCCGTGGTCTGGATATTTCCATCATCACCACAGCGAAAAATGACGAAGAGGGCCGCGCCTTACTTAAGGAATTGGGAATGCCCTTTCGCGATCAATAAGTTCATCTAAAGAGGGAACGATGGCGGCTAACGACACAATTGCAGATATGCTGACGCGCATCCGCAATGCCAATTTGGCAAGGCATCAAACTACACAAGTGCCAGCCACAAAAATGACACGTAGTATTGCCAAAGTGCTGCGAGAAGAAGGCTTTATAGCTGAATTTGAAGAAGCAGGAGAAGGGGTAAAGCGTAATCTGGTGATTTCCTTGAAATATAAGGGTAAAAATCGTCAGCCTCTCATTACCACTTTAAAGCGAGTCAGTAAACCTGGTTTGCGCGTTTATTCCAACAGAAAAGAATTACCAAGGGTACTAGGTGGCATCGGCATTGCCATTATTTCTACATCCAGTGGCATCATGACAGACCGCGAAGCGCGTCGTCAGAACTTGGGTGGTGAAGTACTTTGCTACGTTTGGTAGTTATTAGTCATTAGTCATCGGTCATTAGTCATCGGTCATTAGTACAAAGACAACTGACCCTTCAGGTTCGTCAGTTGTTCATGGGGGAAACCCCCAAGACCACACTGACTCACAACTGACAACTGACAACTGACAACTGACAACTGACAAAGGACAAAAAGTTATGTCTCGTATTGGTAAACGTCCAATTACTATTCCCGCCAAAGTACAAGTGGCGATTGATGGCACAAAGGTAGTTGTGAAAGGGCCTAAAGGGGAACTTTCTCGCGATCTGCCTGCCAATGTCATAGTTTCCCAAGAAGGGGAAATATTGCAGGTCACTCGTCGGGATGAATCCCGTACTTCCAGGCAACTACACGGTTTGAGCCGGACTTTAGTTGCCAATATGGTCGAGGGAGTTTCCCAAGGTTTTCAACGCCGTTTGGAAATCCAAGGTGTGGGCTACCGGGCACAAATTCAAGGTCGTAACCTAGTCTTGAACATGGGTTACAGCCATCAGGTGCAAATTATTCCACCAGATGGAATTCAGTTTGCAGTCGAAGGTACAACTAACGTCATTGTCAGCGGCTATGACAAAGAAATAGTAGGTAACACAGCAGCTAAAATTCGTGCCGTTCGTCCACCAGAGCCTTACAAAGGTAAAGGCATTCGCTATGCAGGTGAAGTGGTAAGACGCAAAGCTGGTAAGACTGGTAAGAGTGGTAAGAAGTAAAAATGAAACTTACTCGTAAAGAATCAAAACAGCGTCGCCATCGACGTATCCGTGGCAAAGTTCACGGTTCTTCAGAACGCCCACGCTTAGCCGTATTTCGCTCGAACGAGCATATTTACGCGCAGGTAATTGATGATACTAAACATCAGACTTTAGTGGCCGCATCAAGTGTAGAACCTGAATTGAAATCTAGTTTAGCTTCCGGTGCTAACTGCGAAGCATCCTCGCAAGTCGGCAGATTGCTCGCCGCGCGATCGCTAGAAAAAGGCATCACCCAAGTAGTATTCGATCGCGGTGGTAACTTATATCATGGTCGTGTCAAAGCGCTAGCTGAGGCAGCACGCGAGGCTGGTTTAGATTTCTAAATCGGTCAGTGGTCAATAGTCAGTAGCAACTGACAACTGACAACTGACAACTGACAACTGACTAATAGAGAGCATTTGATTATGGCAACTGGTCGTCGTAAAGCTAACCGCGCAAAGAAAGAAGAAACCAACTGGCAAGAGCGGGTCATCCAGATCCGACGAGTAAGCAAGGTCGTCAAAGGAGGTAAAAAACTCAGCTTCCGAGCGATCGTTGTCGTCGGTAACGAACGCGGTCAAGTTGGTGTCGGAGTAGGCAAAGCCTCAGATGTAATTGGTGCTGTGAAAAAAGGCGTAGCTGATGGCAAAAAACATCTAATTGACATCCCAATTACCAAATCAAACTCCATTCCTCATCCCATTGATGGAGTTGGTGGCGGTGCCAAAGTGATTATGCGCCCAGCCGCACCTGGTACTGGGGTAATTGCTGGTGGTGCTGTCCGGACTGTACTGGAGTTAGCTGGGGTTCGTAATGTCTTAGCTAAACAACTCGGCTCCAATAATCCGCTTAATAATGCTAGAGCCGCAGTTAACGCCTTATCTACACTGCGTACCTTTGCTGAAGTCGCTGAAGATCGCGGTATTGCTATTGAAAATCTCTACATCTAAGTAGTCATTTGTCCGTAGTCTAAAAAGGCAGAAGGCAGTAGGCAGGAGGCAGAAGGTTATTAAGCTCATACAGTAAGCTTTTTCAACTGGATAGTTATTTCCGTTGTACTAATCTTTTGTTCTTATTTTCAGACAACTGACAACTGACAACTCACAATTCACAATTTTTAGCTTATGAGACTCAACGATGTTAAGCCGCAAAAAGGCTCAAAAAAGCGCCGCCGCCGTGTAGGTAGGGGTATTTCCGCCGGACAAGGTGCCAGTGCTGGTTTAGGTATGAGAGGTCAAAAATCTCGCTCTGGTAGCAGTACCCGACCAGGGTTTGAAGGGGGTCAACAGCCGTTGTACCGTCGTCTACCCAAACTGAAGGGCTTTCCGATTGTGAATCGGAAGAATTACACTACGATTAATGTAGAGAAGTTAGCTTCTCTTCCTGCCAATACAGAAGTAAATTTGACCTCCTTAAAAACAGCAGGAATTCTGACTGCTGTCAAGGGGCCATTGAAAATTTTAGGTAATGGCGAATTAAATGTACCTCTCAAGGTACAGGCAGCAGCTTTCACGGGCCAAGCTCGTAGCAAAATTGAGGCAGCTGGCGGGAGCTGTGAAGTTTTAGAGTGAGCCAGAAAAGCGCACTTTGCAAGCCAACTCGCTGCCAGCGCCTGGTTAACTATGAAGGTAGCACTCTATGATCAGTCGAGACAAAGCCCCAACGGCTCAAGAAACTTTTATGCAGATGGCACAAGCAGCCGGACTGAGAGGTAGGCTGCTTGTCACCGTCGGTATTTTAATTTTGGTGCGCCTAGGCATCTTTTTGCCCGTACCAGGGATTGATAGACCAAGGTTTGCCGAAGCTATATCGGGCAACAATTCCATATTTGGTTTATTGGATATCTTTTCTGGGCGAGGACTTTCAACTTTGGGAGTCTTTGCTTTGGGAATTTTGCCCTTCATTAATGCGTCTATTATCATCCAATTACTCACCGCTGCAATTCCATCTTTAGAAAATTTACAGAAAAACGAAGGCGAAGCAGGTCGGCGAAAAATCTCGCAAATCACGCGCTATGTCTCTCTGGGTTGGGCAATTGTTCAAAGTGTAGCTTTTTCAGCTTTATTCTTACAGCAATTTGCTTTAAATCCAGGGCCGATATTCGTAGCGGAAACCGCGATCGCTCTCGTGGCTGGTTCAATGTTCGTCATGTGGGCTTCGGAACTGATCACAGAACGTGGTATTGGTAACGGTGCATCATTATTGATTTTTGTCAATATTGTCGCTTCATTACCTAAATCTCTAGGCGATACCATTGATTTGGTGCAGGTTGGCGGCAGAGAAATAGTTGGTCGCGTGATTGTGCTGGTGCTGGTATTCCTGGCAACGATTGTTGGTATTGTGTTTGTTCAGGAAGGAATCCGCCGCATCCCGATTATTTCAGCCCGTCGCCAAGTTGGTCGGCGAGTTTTAGCAGAACAGCGTAGCTATCTACCCCTGCGGCTTAATTCCGGGGGTGTAATGCCGATTATTTTTGCAGCAGCCATTTTGAGTTTGCCACTTTTAATCGCCAATTTCACAAAAAATCCGGAAATAGCAAACATTGTAAACACTTATTTAAGTCCTGGTGGTTCTGCACCTTGGGCTTATGCCTTGGTTTACTTAACTTCGATTATTTTCTTCAGCTATTTCTATTCTTCGTTGATTGTTAACCCAGTAGACATAGCACAGAACTTGAAGAAAATGGGTTCTAGTATTCCGGGTATCCGTCCAGGTAAGGCGACTAGTGAGTATATAGAACGGGTGATCAATCGACTGACTTTTTTAGGTGCTGTCTTTTTGGGCTTCGTTGCTATTATTCCCACCGCTGTCGAAAGTGCTTTGGGAGTGCCAACCTTTAAGGGATTGGGTGCTACCTCTTTGTTAATTCTGGTCGGTGTGGCGATTGATACAGCTAAACAAGTTCAAACTTACGTTATCTCTCAGCGCTATGAAGGAATGGTGAAACAATAGTGACGCGATTAATCTTCTTGGGGCCACCTGGATCTGGTAAAGGAACTCAAGCTCAAACCTTGGCTAAAAACTTGCATATTCCTCATATTTCTACGGGTGAAATATTAAGACAAGCCATGAAAGAGCAAACTCCGTTAGGGATTAAGGCTCAAAGTTATGTTGATAGCGGTGAGTTAGTCCCTGACCAGCTAGTACAGGATTTGGTTCAGGAGCGTCTTAACCAGTCGGATGCCCAATCTGGTTGGATTTTGGATGGTTTTCCTCGCAAAGTGACGCAAGCAGTTTTTCTAGAAGAACTACTGGCAAAAAACCATCAAAGTGGCGAAAAGGTAGTCAATCTGGATGCGCCAGATAAAGTTGTGGTAGCCCGTTTACTGGCTCGAGGACGAAAAGATGATAGTGAAGAAGTGATTCGTCGTCGTCTGGAAGTTTACCGCACGGAAACCGCACCTTTAATAGATTATTACCGCGATCGCCAAAGGCTCCTGACTGTTAACGGCGACCAGTCCCAAGAAGAAGTCACCACTGAACTGCAAAAGGTATTAACTGCCTAGCCTGACAACAAGGAGTAGGGAGTAGAAAAAATATTTCCCACTCACCACTTTCTACTGACTACTCCTCTATCTCTATAGGAAGCAGATCAATTTTAGCTAAGATATATTAAGAAACTGTTGAGATATTTCTTAAAATGTGTTCTTTTGCAGCTAGGTGCTGCGGCTGAACAGGAAATTGTTGAGTTGAGGAAAAAATAATTGTCTAAACAAGATTTGATTGAAATGGAAGGCACAGTTACAGAGTCTTTGCCTAATGCGATGTTTCGCGTTGACTTAGACAATGGCTTTAACGTCTTGGCCCACATTTCCGGCAAGATTCGCCGCAATTACATTAAGATTTTACCTGGCGATCGCGTCAAAGTGGAATTAACTCCCTACGACTTGACTAAAGGTCGGATCACCTACCGCTTGCGTAAGAAGTAAATGCAAGTAAAATCTTCATCGGAGGTAAGTAAATTATTGACCAAACCAGAAGCAATTCAAATGGAAGGCAGTGTTACAGAATTATTACCTCGTGACAGCTTTTTGGCTGAACAGATGGTGATTCCATCTTTGCTTACCTTGCCGTTAGCTGTAAACATATCATTGTTAACTGGGAATCGCGTCAGAGTGAAATTAGACAGTACTGACATGATAAAAGGCAGAATCAACTATCGATATCGGAAGAAGTAAGTAGTATGTAGAGAAGTCTACCATAAAACCATTTTTTTTGGTTTTACTCATTCATTTAATTGAATAAGTGTTCATAGAAATGCTATGATTTACTATTTGGAGTCAGTTTAAAAAGGCATGAAAGTCAGAGCCTCAGTCAAGAAAATTTGTGAAAAGTGTAACGTAATCCGCCGTCGTGGGCGCGTGATGGTGATTTGCGTGAATCCCAAGCACAAGCAACGTCAAGGATAAGGTTCTTAGATATCTGAGAGTGAGTGCGACGCACGCGATCGCCATAAACAAGTTATAGACGCGATGAGTCGCGTTTTTCCAACAGCAATTGCGATAAAAATAGGGAGAGATTCATTGTGGCACGTATTGCCGGAGTAGACCTTCCACGTGATAAACGCGTCGAGATTGGTCTAACTTACATTTACGGAATTGGATTATCTAGGTCGCAGGAAATTCTGGCGGCTACAGGTGTGAACCCAGACACCCGCGTTAAAGACCTAAGTGATGCCGATGTAGCAGCCCTGCGAGGAGAAGTAGAAAGCAACTATCAAGTTGAAGGGGATTTGCGGCGCTTAGAGGCAATGAACATTAAGCGCTTAATTGATATTGGAGCTTACAGAGGCCGTCGTCATCGCATGGGCTTACCAGTCAGAGGTCAAAGAACCCGCACTAATGCTAGAACCCGTCGAGGGAGAAGGCAGACAGTGGCAGGTAAGAAGAAGGCTCCAGGCAAGTAATATTTCAACCCTTGCTCACCAGAGCAAGTTTCACCTTAAATTAACTGAACAAATATGGCGAGACAACCAACTAAAAAAAGCGGGAGCAAAAAACAGAAACGGAACGTCCCCAATGGGATGGCCTACATCCAGTCTACTTTCAACAATAGCATTGTCACCATTACCGATCAAAACGGAGATGTCATCTCCTGGGCCAGTGCTGGTTCTAGCGGTTTTAAAGGTGCAAAAAAGGGAACTCCCTTTGCAGCCCAAACTGCTGCTGAAAGTGCAGCACGTCGAGCTATCGACCAAGGGATGCGTCAAATCGAGGTGATGGTCAGCGGCCCTGGAGCAGGTAGAGAAACTGCTATTCGGGCACTCCAAGGAGCAGGACTGGAAATTACACTGATTCGGGATATTACGCCCATTCCTCACAATGGTTGCCGTCCTCCCAAACGTCGCCGAGTTTAGATACAACCTGTGAGGCAGTATGTAGGCAAAAAGTTTGAGCCAAGATAAAGTCACCTGCAATGGTTGCTTGAACGGTTGGTGTACAAACTGTCAAGCAGGGTGATCGCTAAACAAATTTGGACAGATTGGGTGACCAGAAGCAAATCAGATCTTCCTAAATCAGGGGGCTGCTAAACTTCGGATAACCCAAAATAATCATCACTTGCAGACCTAAGTAGGAATATCAAACACTGCCAAGCGCATATTGGCAATTTGATACACCTAAAGGCATCTCAAGGCAATAAAGTAAATTTCGAGAGGCAATTGATTTGCCTGCTAGCAGCACCTTAACACAAGGGAGGCTACTCCGTGGCGCAGTTTCAAATTGAATGTGTAGAGTCTAATACTGAGGAAAGTCGAAGCCATTATAGTAAATTTGTTCTGGAACCTCTAGAGCGCGGTCAAGGAACAACAGTTGGCAACGCGCTGCGGCGGGTTTTACTGTCCAATCTAGAGGGGACAGCAGTTACAGCAGTGCGAATTGCAGGTGTTACACACGAGTTTGCTACAGTTCCGGGTGTACGCGAGGACGTACTGGAAATCCTCATGAAAATGAAGGAAGTCATCCTCAAAAGCTATTCATCGCAACCCCAGATTGGTAGACTACTCGTAAACGGACCTGCGACAGTTACTGTGGCTCATTTTGACTTGCCCAGTGAAGTAGAAGTCATCGATCCGACCCAGTATGTAGCCACCTTAGCTGAGGGTGGAAAACTGGAAATGGAATTTCGGATCGAGAGAGGCAAAGGGTATCGCACTGTAGAGCGAGGACGTGAAGAAGCCACATCTTTGGACTTTCTGCAAATCGACTCAGTGTTTATGCCTGTACGGAAAGTTAACTACAGTGTCGAGGAAGCCCGTGGGGATGGCTCAATTACAAAAGACCGACTACTGTTAGAAGTTTGGACAAATGGTAGTGTCTCACCTCAAGAAGCACTATCTTCAGCCGCTGGGATCTTGGTAGAGTTATTCAACCCCTTGAAAGATATCTCTCTCGATCAACCCGGCCCAGATTCAGAAATTCCAGACGATCCCACTGCTCAAATTCCTATCGAAGAGTTGCAACTTTCCGTGCGGGCGTACAACTGTCTCAAGCGGGCACAAGTTAACTCTGTTGCCGACTTGTTGGATTACACCCAAGAAGACCTGTTAGAAATTAAAAACTTTGGTCAGAAGTCAGCAGAGGAGGTAGTAGAAGCTTTACAGCGGCGCTTAGGCATTACGCTACCACAAGAAAGAGGATCTAAACACAGTTAAGCGCAAACCCCTAATCATATCACAGTGCCTTATTATGCGTCACCGGAATCGAGTCAAAAAACTCAGTAAACCAGCTGACCAGCGCCGCGCTCTATTGCGGGCGCTGACCACCGAACTCATCCGTCATGGTCGGATTACCACTACTTTAGTCCGAGCTAAAGTACTGCGAAGTGAAGTAGATAAAATGATTACACTAGCCAAAGACGGCTCCCTAGCATCGCGTCGGGCAGCTCTTGGTTACATCTATGACAAACAACTAGTTCATGCTTTGTTTGAGCAAGCTCCTACTCGGTATGGTAATCGTCAAGGTGGTTATACCAGGATTCTCCATACCGTGCCTCGTCGGGGAGATAATGCTGAAATGGCAATAATTGAACTGGTCTAAGAAGGATGAAGGATGAAGGATCGAGGATGAAATTTTCAGACTTCAAACTTCAAACTTAAGTTAATTCTATGTTAGATAGCCACCAGCCTACACCAACTCAGCGAGTGGCCCTAGTAATTCAATACCTGGGCACTCATTTTCATGGCTGGCAACGGCAAAAGAAACATCGTACAGTTCAAGAAGAGATAGAAATAGCGATCGCTAAAATTCTTGGACATCATGTGACACTACATGGTGCTGGGCGTACCGATGCCGGAGTTCATGCTGCCGCTCAAGTCGCCCATTTTGAAGCTACAGGTTTGATTCCGGCTCACAAGTGGGCTACTGTTCTAAACAGCTATCTGCCATCAGATATATTAATCAGAGCTTCAGCTAGTGTAGATAATCGTTGGCACGCTCGCTTTAGTGCAGCTTATCGACGCTATCGCTACACAATATACACTGAAGATCGACCGAACTTGTTCGTGAAACCTTTCAGTTGGCATTATTATTATGCACCCCTGGATGAATCTTTAATCCAAGCTGCCCTGAAACCTCTGTTGGGAAAGCATCATTTAGCGGCTTTTCACCGTGCAGGCTCAAAGCGATCGCATTCCTGGGTAGAGGTGCAAGCAGCAGAGTGTCTTCGCAGCGGGCCATTTATCCATATTGAAATACAGGCAGATGGATTTTTGTATGGCATGGTACGGCTTTTGGTAGGAATGCTGGCGCAAGTCGGCTCGGAACAGCGGACGCTGGCTAGCTTCACCGAACTCTGGAAAGAACAACGCCGGGAAGAAGTAAAACACGCCGCACCTCCGCAAGGCTTATGCTTGTTACGAGTCGGATATCCAGATTTTCCCTTCAAGAGCGAGATTTGGTACGACACCCAACCAAAGCTAGTGATGAGTCAGTGTTGAGGGATTAGACAAAAACAACTGACCCTTACGGGTGACGCTCGAAAACTCGCTAACGCTGCGCTAACGACAGTTGCTTCAAGTCGGGGAACCCGCCCAACGCACCGCCTCACAAATAACAACTAACAACTAACAAACAAACATGAGTAAAACATACCTTCCTCCTCAAGAATCCCTTGAGCGTGAGTGGTACGTAGTCGATGCTACTGACCAACGCCTTGGTCGCCTCGCCAGCGAAGTCGCCCAAATTCTTAGAGGCAAAAACAAAGCTGAATATACTCCCCACTTAGATACAGGTGACTTCGTTATTGTCGTCAACGCTGAAAAAATCGCAGTTACAGGCAAAAAGCGTACCCAGAAAGTCTACCGTCGCCATTCTGGTCGTCCCGGTGGGATGAAGACAGAAACCTTTGCCAAATTGCAACAACGTTTACCAGAACGGATTGTCGAACACGCTGTTAAAGGTATGCTACCTAAAAATAGCTTGGGCAAGCAGTTGTTCACAAAACTGAAAGTCTACGCAGGCCCGACTCATCCCCACACAGCGCAAAAACCTAAAGAACTGAAAGTTAATACAATTCCTGGAGCAGAAGATTAATGGTAGTAGCAGAAAGCAATAGCGGTCGCGCCGTGTACTGGGGTACTGGCCGTCGTAAGTCCGCAGTAGCACGGGTACGCTTGGTTCCCGGTAGCGGTCAAATGATTGTGAATGGCAAGCCTGGAGACTTGTATTTCCAATTCAATGCCAATTACCTGGGAGTCATCAAAGCGCCCTTAGAAACTCTGGGACTAGAAAACGAATATGACATTTTAGTGAAAGCGGAAGGCGGCGGCTTGACCGGACAGGCTGATTCTGTTCGCTTAGGAGTTGCCCGTGCTTTATGCCAACTAGACCCAGATAACCGCCCACCTTTAAAAACTGAAGGTTATCTAACTCGCGATCCACGGGCAAAAGAGCGGAAAAAATATGGTTTGCACAAAGCCCGGAAAGCACCTCAGTACTCGAAGCGATAGGCGATTGGGGACTAGGGATCGGGGATTGGGTATTGGGAAGAACTATCGATTTAAACTTTTCTCCTCTTACCTAGTCCCCAGTCCCCAGTCACTAATCCCTAATCCTATTTGAGACTTGAAAGTTATAATTTATATAGATTCACCACAAAAGGAACAATGGCTAAATCTGATATTCATCCCAAGTGGTATCCAGACGCAAAAGTATATTGCAACGGTCAAGTTGTGATGACTGTTGGTTCTACTAAGCCAGAATTACACGTAGATGTCTGGTCTGGAAACCATCCCTTTTACACTGGTACTCAGAAGATTATTGACACTGAAGGTAGAGTAGAGCGCTTCCTTCGCAAATACGGTATGTCGGGCGAACAAAGCTCTGGTGGCAAAAAGAAGAAGTAGCTGATTGGCTCTGCTGTTAACGACGACCCTGCATCGGCTGGGTCGATTGTCATTTAATGCTCGAGCCAATTTGTTATTTTAAGGAGCGATCGCACTCGTCATGGCTGAATCATACTTACTGGATAAACTAAAATCCGTAGAACAAACCTTTAATGAATTAACACGTCGTCTTGGCGACCCCGATACTGCTAGCAACCCTGATGAGTATCAACAAATTGCTAAGTCTCGTTCTTCTTTGGAAGAGGTAGTTAATACCTATGAAACTTGGAAAACAGCTCAAGAAGACTTGATCGGAGCGCGTCAGGTTTACAAAGAATCTGCGAGTGACCCAGAGTTGCAAGAAATGGCAGCACTGGAAGTAAAGGAACTTGAAGAAAAAATAGAATATTTAGAGACTCGCTTGAAAGTCTTACTGCTACCACGCGACCCCAATGATGAAAAGAATATCATGTTGGAAATTCGCGCTGGCACTGGTGGTGATGAAGCAAGTATTTGGGCTGGCGATTTGATGCGGATGTACACCCGCTATGCCCAGACACAAGGTTGGAAAGTTTCTCTAGTGAGCGAATCTCTGGGAGAAATGGGTGGCTGGAAAGAGGTCATTCTAGAAATTAAAGGTGATGACGTTTACAGCCAGTTAAAGTTTGAAGCTGGAGTGCATCGCGTGCAGCGCGTGCCAACAACTGAAGCTGGGGGACGGGTTCATACTTCCACAGCTACCGTGGCGATTATGCCAGAGGTGGATGATGTGGAAATTCACATTGACCCAAAAGATATTGAAATGACCACAGCGCGTTCTGGTGGTGCTGGCGGACAAAACGTCAACAAGGTGGAAACTGCCGTTGACTTGATGCACAAACCGACAGGAATCAGAATTTTCTGTACGGAAGAACGCAGCCAGTTGCAAAACAAAGAACGGGCGATGCAAATTTTGCGGGCGAAGTTGTATGAAATGAAGTTACGCGAACAACAAGAAGCTGTAACTTCCATGAGGCGATCGCAAGTAGGTACAGGGTCGCGATCGGAAAAAATTCGCACCTACAATTACAAAGACAACCGCGTTACCGACCACCGTTTAGGTCAAAACTATTCCCTTAACCCTGTTTTAGAAGGTGATTTAGAGTCGGTTATTCAATCTTGTATCTCTCAAGACCAGCAGGAACGTTTGGCGGAGTTAGCCGCTTCTGGTGCTACTGGCTAATCGTCTCTGTAAAATAATATAGAAAACCGCTTGTTTTGCTGTTGCTTTCAACATACACAGGCGGTTTTTTCATGGGATGTGGTTCGATTTACCTTTGATAAGGATAATGGGCAAATTTGTACTATATGACGCGGTTTAACTTATTAAATTCTTTAAAATTTGGTAGCTATAAATTATTTTTACATTTATCTTTGCTAGCAAGCAAAAAATATGCTATGACAAAAGCTGCTAGAGATTTTACCTTTTTTGTATCACTAAGAAATATACACCTGATGCTGTAAACAGTAGATTTTTTATATTTGCTTGATTTCATAGCCTTTGGCTTTCAGAGCTGCTTTGGGCTGCAAATTCAGATATTTGCCACTGTTTTGCTTGAGTCTTATTAGGAATTACGCTTAATGTGAATTAAGTCTTGAAACCTTTGTAATTTCGTAGATAGATAATCCCAAAATAATAATTTTGGGCGAATTTATAAACCATTGTAGAAGAAGCATTTTTAATTCACGCTTGATGTGAATTAGAAAAATTTGCTTTGTCAACTCAAGTTTAAACAATAGTAATCGGTTTATTCTTCTAACTTAATTGAGTTCTAATCATGGGAAAAAATACTATTTTAGCTCCTCTAATAACCGAGAGTCGAAGTGAAAAAATTTGTCAGATTTTAGGAGAGACTTACGAGCGCAAAAACTGGAACGATTGGCGCTGGCAAATGCGGCATCGGTTAACTAAGCTAGAACACTTTCAGCCGTTGCTGCGGCTTACTCCTACTGAAGAAAAGGGACTTTTAATAGCACCAGAGAAGTTTGCTGTAGCTATAACACCATATTTTGCATCGTTACTCGATCCAGAAGATCCGCTTTGTCCGTTGCGGTTACAAGTGATACCGCGAGAAGAAGAACTAGTAGTTAGTACCTCAGATATGGTAGACCCATGCGGTGAGGATAACGATGCTCCAGTACCAGGACTCGTACACCGCTACCCCGACCGGGTATTGCTGCTGGCTCTAGACACTTGTGCTGCTTATTGCCGTTACTGTACGCGCTCTCGTTTAGTGAGCCAAGGTGAGATGTACCCAGTAACGCGGCGGTTGGATGCGATCGTCGCTTATCTTGAGGAACACACTGAGGTACGTGATGTACTAATTTCTGGTGGCGATCCTCTGTTAATGTCTGATGAACCTTTAGACAATTTGCTAGGACGGCTGCGTGCTATTCCACACATAGAGTTTCTACGTATTGGCTCTCGCGTACCCAGTTTCTTACCGCAGCGAATTACACCAGAACTTGTTGCCTTGCTTCGCCAGCATCGCGTGTGGCTGTCTTTGCATTTTTGTCACGTGCG
This sequence comes from Dendronalium sp. ChiSLP03b, assembly GCF_034531165.2. NCBI lineage: Bacteria > Bacillati > Cyanobacteriota > Cyanophyceae > Nostocales > Nostocaceae > Dendronalium > Dendronalium sp. ChiSLP03b. The sequence goes on from NZ_JAVRBR020000158.1 coordinate 94,016, forward strand.
GGAACTAACACCAGAAGTAGCACAAGCCTGCGATCGCCTGGCTGACAGTGGCATTCCTTTAGGCAGTCAAACCGTGCTATTGAAAGGTGTGAATGACTCTGAAAAAGCGCTCAAGAATTTGTTTCACGGTCTTCTCAAGCTGCGCGTGCGACCCTACTACCTTTACCAATGCGATCCAGTTGTCGGTACTGCTCATTTGCGAACGAGTATCCAAACTGGGATCGATCTCATCTCTAAATTGCGCGGTCATACCACTGGCTATGCTGTACCAACCTATGTAATTGATGCTCCTGGCGGCGGTGGCAAAGTACCAATTCAAGCCGAGACTTTACTTGCCTACGAAAAGGGTACAGCTTTAATACGAAATTGGGCAGGCGAGACATACAACTATGTAGATCCAGTAGAGCAGGGTTGATGTCATACATATGAGTTAATTGTCATCATCTAAAAGAACCAGTAGGGATGATTCAGTTGGCTGATTGGCGAACTAACAAGCTAAGTCATCGCAGAGGAGAGTACTTGGAATGTTAATTGTGGGCAATACAAACCTTAAAGGTCGAGGTGTCTTCGCACAGAAGCCCTTTTTGAAAGGAGAGCTGATTGAAAGAACGCCAGTTGTTGTTATACCCGCAGAACAGGTTAAGTTAATCGACCAAACAGTTTTGGGTAACTATTACTATGATTGGGAAGATAACGCTGCGGCGATTGCACTAGGTTTATCTTCCTTAATTAACCATTCTTACAATCCCAATAGTTACTATGTGAAAAAATTTTCTGACCGAAAGTTGGAGTTAATTGCTTACCAAGATATAGAAGTGGGAGAAGAGATTACTGCAAACTATAATGGCTCTCCTAACGATAAATCTCCTATTTGGTTTGATGTTGTTGATGAGATATCTTCGATTTAATCAAAGACTTAGTTATCGTAACTCCTGCAATTAAGATACCTGATTGAGATATTAAATAACAGCAAAAACTTTCTCACTAAGATTTATAAAATTATGGGGTTATTCATTGGTCTGTGTTATGACCTGAAGGCAGACTACCTTAAGGCTGGTTTCAGCGCTGCTGAAGTGATGGAATTTGATGATCAAGAAACCATTATCGGGCTGGAAGCTGCACTACTCCAGTTAGGTCATCAAGTTGAACGTGTTGGCAATGGTAGAGAACTGGCTTTGAGGTTGGCAAAAGGCGATCGCTGGGATTTGATTTTCAATATTGCTGAGGGGTTGCAGGGTCGGTCTCGGGAAGCGCAAGTCCCCGCAGTTTGTGAATTATTTGCTCAACCTTATACCTTTTCCGATCCCCTCACCTGCGCCCTAACGCTAGACAAGGCTCTTGCTAAAAGGGTAGTGCGCGATCGCGGCTTGCCTACAGCCCCCTTTGAAGTGGTGAGTACTACCGCAGAAGCAACAGCCGTGTCACTGCCAATGCCACTTTTCCTCAAGCCTATGGCAGAGGGCAGTTCTAAAGGGGTAACTGGACGTTCGTTTGTTAAAGAACACGAAGAGCTAGTAAATACTTATCAATTGTTACGCAAACTTTTTCAGCAGCCCGTACTGGTGGAAACTTTCCTTCCCGGTCGAGAAGTAACAGTCGGCATTGTTGGCAACGGTAGCAACTCACAAGTAGTAGGTGTAATGGAAGTAATTTTTACGGACCAAGCAGAAACTTCTGCTTACACGACCCTCAACAAAGATGAGTATTTGGAACGGGTATCTTATCGTTTGCTCATAGATCCCGACCCACTCGCAGCACAAGCAAAGCAGCTGGCACTGGATGCCTATCATACTCTTGGTTGCCGTGATGCTGCTCGCGTGGATCTGCGCGGCGATGCTAGTGGTGTATTGCAGTTCATGGAGGTTAACCCGTTGCCAGGACTACATCATATCCGCTCAGACCTGCCAATTATGGGGCGTTTGGCTGGTGTGTCATATACAGAAATCATTGCTGAAATAGTTGAATCTGCATGGCAAAGGTACAAATGTTGAACAAGTCACGGATGGTTAATGTTCAAGACTGAAAGATTCGGAAGTTAAAAGATAAAAACGCCAAGTTAAAAGCACTGCACCTACGAGCAGCCCTAGTGCTAAACCCAACCATAAACCGATAGCACCCCAACCTAAAGTCAGTGCCATCAAATAACCTCCACCTAGACCAACCCCCCAATAAGCGAACATGGTGATTAACATCGGTACTTTGGTATCTTTCAACCCGATCAAAGCACCAGCAGCAATAGCCTGAATAGAATAAAAAAACTGAGCTATTGCCGCCATCTCTAGGAAAGAAATTGCTGTTTTCAGTATCTCGACATTATTCAAATCAGTAGTATCTAAGAACATTGCCACAATAGAGTTAGGAAACAGCCAAAAAATTAGTACCACGATGCTCACAAAGGGAGTGATAAGGGCAATTCCGACAAATCCTGCTCTGAAGACACCCCTAAGATCGTTTTGTCCCCTCAGCTGTCCCACTCTCATCGTGATGGCATAAGAAATACCTATAGATACCGTCTCGACAAAACTTTCTGTCTCGACGGCAATTTCATGAGCTGCTAACGTCTCTGTCCCAAACCACCCGATCGATAAGGCAATGGCAGTGAATACTCCAACTTCTGCTCCATACTGCAAGCCCAAAAACCACCCAGTTTGCAAGATATCTACAAACATATCCTTATCGAACTGATGCAGAGCGCAATTAAGCTGGTAATCTTTGAAGTATTCATCGAAGCAGATCCATCCAGCAGCGGCGATGAAATTCAGCCAAAGAATAAGTGTGCTTGCCCAACCAATGCCAGCTAAACCAAGAGTTGGTAAACCAAAGTTACCGAACATAAGCATGTAATTAGCAGCTGCATTCATTAACAATCCAGCTACCGTAATTACCGTCAGAAATTGAGGGCGATTGAGGGCGGAGCTAACTTCTTTTAAGATACAGAAGCCAAGCGCAGCAGGAAAACCCCAAACAATAGAATGCAAATATGTTTTAGCCAGTAACACATTGCTTTCTTCTTGACCGCTAAGCAGCAGAACAGAGTCAAAGTGCCAAATAATAAACATCATAGGTAAGCACATGAGAGTCGCTAACCAGATTCCTTGACCAGTGGCACGGCTAACTCGATCTATTTTTCCTGCACCAAAGGCATTTGCGACACTCGCACCTACTGCTGAAAGAGTAGAACGACAAACGGAAGCTAAAGTAGAAAAGGTTACTGCACCTAAAGCACCAGCAGCTAAAGCTTGACTGTTAAGCAACCCCATCATCACTCCATCCAATAAAGGAATACCCGCTTCCAATATTTGAGCAATTACCAAAGGGACTGCCAATTGCAGGCAAGCTTGGACTTCTAATATCAGATCTGACTTAAAATCTTTTGAAGTTAACTCCATTCCGGCGCAAAATTAAGGAAAGTGCTAAAAAAGTAACACTTAAGTACATTAAGATATATTAAGACATTTTTTGAGCTAAAGCGCATTTAATTTGCATAAATACTCGTAGCGATTGTTGTCGTTCTGGTATTGCTGCTGGACAAAACGTCAACAAAGGCGATCGCGAACCAGTACTAACTTGCGATCGCTGTTTTTTGCGATCCCATTTACATCAGCTAATCGTCATTTAAATTGAATCCCCGCGTCCCTCTTCGGGTGACGCTCGCAGGCTCGCTAACGCAGTCGCCTGCGGAGGAGCCAGCGCGGTCTTGGGGGTCTCCACGCCACTTGCTTTATGCTGGGGAACCCGTCCACCGCAGTGGCTCCCCATGAGCGACTGGCGTTGGAAACCCTACCAAGAGTGCTGTCTCACCGCGTCTTTCTGATACCAATTCACAATTCGCAATTCGCAATTCGCAATTAAAAAACTTAGATGCAGCAAGGTTTTCAGGGTTTACATCTGTTTCATAATTTTAGTGAACTGGTATGAGGCTAAGGTTATGCAACTTAAAAGCACATCAGCTTACCACCCTATGGCAACAACTCAATCAGCTGTAGAAAGATTATTGCGGTAATTGACCGAAGTAAAGGTAAGCCTGTTACCTGAATGCTAAATTCAGCTTTGAGATTGCTATAACAGTTAAAGTCTCAAAACTTTATACAGGTGCAGCTATGTCACTACGGAATGAACCCTTGAGTTGGCAGCTCGAACCAAAGAAGTGCGAGATGGTTCGGAAGAAGAAAACGACACATAAACAGCAATTTTAAATTCCTATCAATTCATAAAAAATGACAGTATATTTTATCGCCTATTTCAAGAATATCTAGGTATCCTTTTTGAACTCATCGGCAATTATCCTGAGGAGGCTAACCTTTATCAATTCTCATCTATTGAAATCAAATAGCATTCATAATTGATGGTGTATTCCTGTCAATGCGACTGGGAGAAAACCAGATTTACTTTGTGGAGGTACAGTTTCAAGCAGATGTTGAATTTTACTCATGACTGTTTGCAGAAATATGCTTATACCTGCATCAAAATCAGCCACAAAATGATTGGGGTGTTGTGGTTTTATACCCAAGCAGGAGTATAGATACAGGAAATATTAAACATTATCGTGAATTCTTTGCTAGCCAGAGAGTTAAGAGGATTTAACTTGATAAATTAGGTGAAGCTTCATAACTACCAGTTGGTATCGCAACCATCAAATTAGTAATTGCAACTGAAGATACAGCAATTGTAGAAGCAAGGAAGTTAATAGACAGAACAAGGCAAGAAATAAACTCATCGCTGCCACAGCAGCAATTATTACAAGTAATAGAGACTATCTTGGTTTATAAGTTTCCCATATTGAGCCGGGAGGAATATAGAAGCAATGTTTGGATTAAGTGAGTTAAAGCAAACACGAGTTTATCGGGAAACCTTAGAAGAAGGTGAACACAGAGGCAAGTTAAAAGCAGTACTACTAATGTTGGCAGCTGGGTTGGGCGTAAAGCAGAGCAGAGGCTTTAGATTTGAGCATAGAGGAAGTATAGCAGGCAGCACAACAGCAGACTTCTAGTGAAGGTTAATAGCGCAGAAAAGAAGAATGTTGAGTTAATTTTTGTTAATATTGGAAGCGTTGTTAGTACTTCGTCCTCAATTACCCATTCCCTACCTGAGAGAAACTTGATGCTGCGACTCGAACATATTAGTAAAATTTATCCCACAGGCGAGGTTCTCAAAGATATCAACTGGGAAGTCAAACCAGGCGATCGCATTGGCTTAGTCGGTGTCAACGGTGCGGGAAAATCCACCCAACTGAAAATCATCAATGGGGAAATGGAACCCACTGCTGGCGAAATTATTCGTCCTAGCAGTCTGCACATAGCCTACCTCAACCAAGAGTTTGAAGTAGATCCCAGCCGTACCGTTAGAGAAGAATTTTGGACAGTCTTTAAAGAAGCTAACTCTGTGCAGCTATCTCTAGCACAGGTGCAGCGAGATATGGAAACGGCTAACCAAGAGGAATTAGATAAATTAATTAATAAATTAGATCGCTTACAGCGGCAGTTTGAAGCTTTGGATGGTTACGGCTTAGAAGCACGCATCGGGAAAATATTACCAGAGATGGGGTTTGAGCAAGAAGATGGCGATCGCCTAGTAAGTGCTTTCAGTGGCGGTTGGCAAATGCGGATGAGTTTGGGTAAAATCCTCCTACAAAAACCCGACTTATTGCTGCTGGACGAACCGACTAACCATCTAGACTTAGAAACTATTGAGTGGCTAGAAAATTACCTCAAAGGGCTGACTACCCCGATGGTAATAGTCTCACATGACCGAGAGTTTCTTGACCGCCTCTGCACTCAAATTGTGGAAACTGAACGCGGAGTCTCCGCCACTTATCTAGGTAACTACTCAGCATACCTGCAACAAAAAGCCGAAAATCAATTAGCACAACTGGGTGCATACGAACGCCAGCAGAAAGAATTAGAGAAACAGCAAGCTTTTGTAGACAGATTTCGCGCTAGTGCTACTCGCAGCACCCAGGCAAAAAGCCGGGAAAAACAACTGGAGAAAGTTGAGCGTATCGAAGCACCGATTGCTGGAGTAAAAACTCTACACTTCCGCTTTCCTCCTGCACCCCGCAGTGGACGAGAGGTAGTAGATATCAAAGATTTAACTCATATCTACGATGATAAAATTTTGTTTTTAGGATCGAATCTTCTGATTGAAAGGGGCGATCGCATCGCGTTTCTTGGCCCCAACGGTGCTGGAAAATCTACGCTTCTGCGCGTAATTATGGGGATGGAACCACCCACAGAAGGCAGCGTTAAGTTAGGCGATCATAACGTGATCCCCGGTTACTTTGAACAAAATCAGGCAGAAGCTTTGGACTTGAAGAAAACCGTCATGGAAACTATCCATGATGAAGTTCCTGATTGGAAAAATGAAGAAGTTCGCACGCTTTTAGGACGGTTTTTATTCACTGGTGACACGGTATTTAAGCCAGTTGGGGCATTGAGTGGAGGTGAAAAAGCTCGTTTGGCATTGGCCAAAATGCTCTTACGTCCCGCTAATTTACTGATATTAGATGAGCCGACAAACCACCTAGATATCCCAGCCAAAGAAATGCTGGAAGAAGCGCTGCAAAATTACGATGGCACTGCTATTGTCGTTTCCCACGATCGCTATTTTATCTCTCAGGTAGCCAACAAAATTGTCGAAATCCGGGATGGTGAATTCCGCGTCTACTTAGGAGATTATCATTACTATCTCCAGAAAATTGCTGAAGAAAAAGAACAGGCAAGGTTAGCTGCAATAGCCGCTGAAAAAGCTGCTAAAAAAGCTGCTAAAGCTGCTAAATCTTCTGGGAAACGCAAGTGATATACAGCAGAATTCAGGAGTTAGAATTCAGTACGAGTGGCGGTAATCTTAGGGGGTTTAAGCCCCCACCCAATCTTGTCGGCGAAATGCTATACGAAGTGTGAGTTTGGTCTTCAATGAATGGAGAATTTTAGATCCTACACTCATTGATTATGAATTCCGCATTCTTCTCCAAGTATCACAAAATCCACACATTAGTTAGGGAATATTAAAAAACATTGTAAGCAATTCATAAAAGAAGTTAATAAGCAGAAATTCACTTGCACCTGGGATTAGCAGTGGTATCATTCGGGTATTACAAAAAGTAAAGGGCAATTTTACTATGACCAAAGCACCTGTTGCTCCTGTGGTGCTAGTCATTTTAGACGGATGGGGCTACTGCGAGGAGACACGAGGAAATGCTATTGCTGCTGCTCAAACTCCAATTGTGGAAAGCTTATGGACAGCTTACCCGCATACACTCATCCACACCTCAGGAAAAGCCGTAGGGTTGCCAGAGGGTCAAATGGGCAACTCGGAAGTTGGTCATTTGAATATTGGTGCTGGGCGAGTGGTGCCCCAAGAATTAGTCCGCATCTCCGATGCAGTTGAAGACGGTTCTATCCTCACTAACCCAGCACTTGTCAAAATTTGCCAGTCAGTTCGCTCTCGCAATAGCAAGCTGCATCTAGTAGGGCTTTGTTCTGAGGGAGGTGTACACTCGCATCTCACCCATCTATTCGGACTAATTGACTTAGCCAAGGAACAGCGAATTTCGGAAGTTTGTATCCATGCGATTACTGACGGTCGTGACACTGCACCCACAGAGGGTATAAAAGCGATCGCACTCCTGCAAGACTACATCGACCGTGCAGGAGTTGGGCGCATAGTCACTCTCAGCGGTCGCTACTACGCCATGGATCGCGATCGCCGCTGGGATCGGGTCAAACGCGCCTACGATGTCATCGCACAAGATGGTACAGGTAATGACCGCAAGGCTGTAGAAGTCTTGCAAGCATCTTACGCCAAAGGGGTGACAGACGAGTTCATCGACCCAATCCGGATTGCTCCTGGCGCATTAGCACCAGGGGATGGGGTGATATTTTTCAACTTCCGCCCCGATCGCGCCAGACAATTGACTCAAGCTTTTGTGAGTGACAAATTTACAGGTTTTGAACGACAGCTAATCACACCGCTGTCATTTGTCACCTTTACCCAGTACGATCCAGATTTGCTAGTTGATGTAGCCTTTGCACCTCAAAATCTAAGTAATATTCTGGGGGAAGTAATTGCCGATCGCAATCTCAAGCAGTTTCGTACCGCCGAAACAGAAAAATACGCCCACGTCACCTATTTCTTTAACGGCGGACTAGAAGAACCTTTTGCTGGAGAAGACCGAGAACTTGTCAGCAGTCCGATGGTAGCGACTTACGACAAGGCCCCAACGATGTCAGCAGAAGCAGTCACAAATGTAGCGATCGCAGCGATTCAAAAAGGCATCTACTCGCTAGTGGTAATTAACTATGCCAACCCAGACATGGTGGGGCATACAGGGCAGATAGAGGCTACGATTACAGCCATTGAAACGGTGGATCGCTGTTTAGGTCGCCTCGTCGAGAGTATTGTCAAAGCCGGCGGCACAACAATTATTACTGCCGATCACGGCAACGCTGAGTATATGCTAGATGAGGAGGGTAATCCTTGGACGGCTCACACTACTAACCCAGTTCCCCTAATATTAGTAGAAGGGGAGAAAGTTAAAATCCCTGGATATGGCACCAATGTCGAACTGCGAAACGATGGCAAGCTAGCCGACATTGCCCCCACAATTCTAGAGATTTTACAATTGCCCCAGCCGCCAGAAATGACAGGGCGATCGCTGCTCAAACAAGCAGAATACGATGTGCAACTCACTCGTACTCCCGTGCAAGTGGGTCTGTAAATAAAGTTAGGAGTGAAGAGTTGAAAATTAAAAATTTTCTAACTCCTAACTCCTGTACAGACGCAATTAATCGTGTCTCTCCTAACCCCTCTTTTTGAAACTTCTTATAAATGAGATTGCTACCATGACAGTTACTAATATCGTGCAAGGCATTTGGGCATTTTCCGCAATTGGTTTGATTGTTTTAGTATTGCTGCATAGCCCCAAAGGGGATGGTATTGGAGCCATTGGTGGACAAGCTCAGCTTTTTAGCAGCACCAAAAGTGCAGAAAATACCTTGAACCGAGTTACTTGGGCACTGACAGTAATTTTTCTCGGTTTAACAGTAGTTTTAAGCGCAGGCTGGCTACCTAAATAAAACAAGGATAGGAAAATCGGGAAATGGGAAGAACCCAATACCCAAAATTTAATATCCTGAAAAATTTTATTAAATGGCGGTTATTAGCAGCTCTGGTATTAGCTATAGGCACAGGGCTGCTTGTCATTTTGACTAACCTCCAATCCAGTGGTGTTTTGGCAACACCAAAACACCACTCAGAATTAATCACTCTTGCCCCGAAACCCCATCCCCTCCCGCCTACATTGGCCCAATGGCAAGATAATGCAAACAGTGGTGACTACTTTTCGCAAATCCAACAAACCCAAGTCCGTTACTTAGTCTGGACACAATTTCCGGTGCGAGTTTACGTAGAACCACCAAAAACAGTTAGTGATAAACAGGCTCAAGCGTGGGTTAATAATGTCTTACAGGCTGTGCAGGAATGGAGTGCTTATTTACCTTTGACAGCAGTTGCAAACCCAGAGGTAGCTGATATTAGCATTTTGCGAAAAGCGCCTCCTCTTCAGATTTCACCTAATAACAAGATCCCGCGTGCGCGTTCTGCACAAACCACTTACGAGTTATACTCCAGCAACAATGTTTTGTTGCACCGCTTCACCATCCTATTGAGTCCCAGCCAAACTGGAAATTATCTGATTGCAGCAGTTCGTCATGAACTCGGTCACGCGTTGGGAATTTGGGGTCATAGTTCGCTACAAACTGATGCCCTATACTTTTCTCAAGTTCGCAACCCGCCACCTATTTCTCCTAGAGATGTGAATACCTTGAAGCGGATTTATCAACAACCGACTAGTTTGGGGTGGTCTTTGGTACATAAGTAGGGGGGGCAGGGGGCAGAGGCTCACAAGTGTAGGTTTTTAATCAAGCAATGAGTAATGACTATAAAACTAACGCTCTAATCATCATTTCTTCTACCCCTACACCCTTACACCCCCACACCCTTACACCCTAAAACCAGGGTTTTAGGAACAAAACGTAAA